>DSDR01000027.1 GCA_011048645.1 Phycisphaerales bacterium | reverse complement strand
TTCGGCAAGGGTAAAGTTGGGCAGCAGCTTCAGAATAAAACCGAATAAACGATCTTCATTGGCCCGAAATAAACGCAGAAATGTTTCATATTGGGTTTTCGGGACGGCGGTACATTTTTTTTCACTTTTTTCCCTCATAAATCCACCTCTACAGATATTGGATAATGGGCGGAAAATGGGAGATTTTGCCAAAAAAATTTAAATTATGACAAAATCTTTATTCTGTTTACAGAGATATTACGGCTTTTTATGGAATTTTACTCCGCCGTTCTCATCGGCAAGGCATTTTGCACGGTTCAGTTTCATTGAGCATATCCTTAACGACAGGCAGGTCAATCTCCAGACGACTCTGCCATTTTTTCCGCCAGCGTTCATACGCATCAAAGACATCTTCACCCCAGTCGTCCAGCCATTTGTAGCCGATGCTGCGTTCCGGATCCAGCAGGTTGTAATCGTACAGCGGCACGCCTTCTCGGTTGCTGAACAGGGGACGGTTGGTTTCAATTTCGTAAAATCTGGCCCACAGCGCCGGTGCGTCAGGATCGCAGACGACGCGGGGGATGTCGTCTTCCATCACGACGCGAACGCCTTCAATCCGCGCGGCGCCATACCATCGCACCCCGGCGATAATCGCTTCTGCAATCTCCGGCGAGGGATCGTCCAGATTCATCAAGAGCCTGAGAATACTGACACTTTCGCCGCCGCTGAGCGAAACCAATTCGTAGGAACGTCCGGGGCGCGGCGTGTAATCCTTTTCGTCATGCTGGGCGCACCAGACGGTTCTTTGGCCATTCACGATGATCTGACATTTAAGGATACACTCCAGGCCGTGCTGAAACGCTGTTTGGGCACGGCTGCGGCGCTCGGCATCGACAAATTCGTATTGCGGCTCTTCGGCGATTTCTTTGAGCAACTCCATCAGCAAGACCATTGCATGATCGTTAAAGGTAATGTGGCGATGGTACTTTTTGGCCGGCGGAGGATAGTATTGCGGCCAGCCGCCGGTGGGATACTGAGCCTTGAAAATCAAATCCAGCCCCTTCTCAAACGCCCGGCGATATCGAAGCTCGCCCGCGGCACGAAACGCCCGCGCCAGCATCCGCATTTCGCCGGTGGTGGCGCCGTTGTCAAACGACCCCTGAAGCGAATCGCGGTCTCCTGAAAAACGTCTGGCGGCGGTATCGATGTTTTTCGGCCAGGAGCCGTGATGGTCCTGCCAGCTCAGAATATTTTCAAGGACTTGCTGTCCTTCCTCACTGCGAAACCACGGGTCAGGTTTGGCCAGATAGCGTCCCCAGGACGGACGTGCCTGAGCGACGGCAAGGCACATCAAAAAAACATAAACAATCATTTTTTTTGCGTTTTTCATCATAATTTTTCCCTTTTAGGCGATTCAGCGAACCAGCGTAACGCTCATCAGACCAATCACAACCTCATTGGCCAGCGTCCGGACCGTCAACGACGACAATTCCCTGTCCGGACTGAGGGGAATGTCCAGTACCGTGGCCGCTCCGCCGGGGATTGTGCCGCCTTTGCCTTTGAAATCGGCCCAATCAACCATCCGAATACGACCGGTTTTCAACTCCAGCCGCGGCGGAATCGGCTGTGGCCGATGAAACGCAAAATCATCGATGAAATAGTCCTGGTCAATCGGCCACCACGTGGTGGGATTGTGCAGAGGCAACTGCTCGGTTTGACCGTCGTCGTAGGTTACGATGATCTGCCCGTTGTCGAAGCGGCTTTGCATTGAATTGGTCGAGCCGGCCATCAGCAAATACAGATGGCGTGCCTTTCCGGAAAGCGGGATCTGTACGCTGTCCGGGTAATTATCCCATTGGGAGGTAAACACAATATTGTCGGCGTCCGGCTCGGCGGCCGTCTTGAACAAAATGCCCTGCGGCAGCGTCAGCCGACCGTCGTTCTCAGCGGCCAGACGCCGCAGCCCGCTGTCGTCCACGTCAAAGGTCCTGGTAAAATTGCACCAACTTCCGATGCCCTGTTTGGGAATCGCCAGCGAACAATACGGCGAACGCGGCGTGAGATATTCGTTTCGGAATATGTGCGAGACTTTGTCATTCAACAGCGACTCCAGGTTCACCGTCTCCCACGTCAGCACATCTTGTTCGGGACGCATGTCCCAGTTAATCACATCGCCTTCGATATCTATCTCTTCGTCCAGTACGACAGCAACGCGATTGGTTCCCGGCAGCAAATGAAACTCCTCGGCCGAAAGCGTAACGGATTCGGAATCGCCGAACGCCGCCATCGTGAGCGGTTTTTTGATGGAAACGCCTGCGGACCTAATCACGGCCTGTCCCTGCAACGCCTTAGCCGTGTTGTTCCGAACATAAAACGTGACGCTGTTTGCCGTTTGGGCGGCCGCGGCGATAATCTCATACGGCGGCCGTATCTCAAACTCAAGCGGCGCCCACCAGGTCATTTGCCCCTGTCTGACCTGTACGAACGCCGTGCGATGGCCCATCGTCCCCGCCGCCGTCGCTTCCATCACGCACGGCAATAACCGGACATCCTTGAGCAACCGAATATCTTTCAATGCGTCCTGAGGATCTTTTACGCCAACCAGCTCGGCTTTTCCGGCGGCACGCAGCCGCCCTCCGGCCGCAACAACCCGCGGGCCGGAAATATGCGCCGGCTGCTCGCCTGCCCAGACAATCTCCACCTCGTACACATCCGCCGGTTCACACCGCACCTCAATCCGCGGTCCGCCGACGGCCCGGCCAACCGGCTTCCATTCGGCGATCTTGCCGTTGACCGTGAGACGCTCAATCTCCACCGTCCGCGCCGGTACAATCAGCCGCAGCGATACCGACCTGCTAAAGTTCGGTTTTACCGTATAGGTACTGACATGTGCTTTTTGGAAATAGGCAAACTCGATATTGGGATGGACAATCTGTGCCGATTCCCATGGTGGAAAGCCCGGCTCGACGGTCAGTTCTCCGTTCAGCAGATCAGGTCGAATGCCGAACAATCCCTCAATAACGGCGCGGGACAGCGCCCCGACCGCATCGCCGAAATCCCGCTGCGCTTCGCCGCGGGCCGCGTCAAAATACGTCGTCATTCCCGCATTGCCGGGGCACAGCCCCATATACATCCCGTCCAGCACCGCCCCTTTGAACAAGCTGAAGGCTTTGTCGGCGCGTCCGGCCTGCCAATAAGCCAGCGCGGTATGGGCGACTTCCGCCATAACGACATTGTTGGTCGAATAGGTATAGGGCATCCAGTTGGATGTCGGCAGCGTAAAAAATCGGCCTTTGGGAATATCCTGGCCGTGAATCGGGATGTGCGCGATCTGCGTATCGATGAAGCGGGTCATCTGCCAGGCCTGAAAGGAATCGGCCATCTCTGAATCGATTATATGATAGATCGACCACAGGCCCGCAGCCGGATGGGTCTGCTGCAAACCGAGCAGGTCTTTGTATTCGGCATACCAACCGCGATCAGCCAGCCATAAATACCGCTGCATCGCCTTATTGATCAATTCCGCTTCCTGTCTGAACGGAGCGGGGTTTTTGCCCAGCCGCTCGGCCAGGTCGGCAAACCCGCGAAAATGATACGCATTATACGCCGAGGTATAAGCGACCCCGCCGCCGTTGAACTGCATATCGTCGCTGGCCCAGATCGCGGCGTAGGCCTCATATAACGGCAGCTTGTCCGGGCCGAACGGACGGCGAAACAGTCGCTGTTCCCACGCGACGTGCCGCTCGATAACTGGCCAGAGCCGCTCGGCCAGCTCCAGATCGCCCGTCCAGAGCAGATGCCGCAACAGGGTATCCATATAAATCAGATTCATATCGTAATGCTTGCCGCCGATATCGCCGTTGGTTTGTTTGGACGGATGGCTTCGCGCATAATTGGCCTCGGGATCCGGGCCGAGAACCTTCTCGGGAACAGGGCCGGTGTTTTGGCGACGCGCCCAGTCGGTCAGATGGCCGCGTGACCGGTCGTGCCAGCCCAAGGCGTCGTTAGCGTACGGACCGCGCCAGCCGGGATATCGCGATCGCCACGCCACCGCGCCGTGCATAACCGACCCCTGCCGCTCGTCCCACAGAGCGTCAGCGGCCACACACAGGGCCGCAACGGCGGCGTTGATGAACGGATCGGGCGTATTGACCACGACGCGCTCGGCAATGGCTTGGCGCTGTTGTTGGCAATCGGCAAAGATTTCGGGCAGTTCTTCGGTCGCAAACGGTGTTCCGGATTCGCCGATGCGTTTGATGGCCAGATAAGCCGGCTCGTGGGCGGCAATCGACATTGAGGCGACCAGCACCGGTTGTTCGGTCGGCTGTCCGGCTGAATTCGTCAGCGCCGTCGGGTTGTCCCACTGGGCCGCATCGGCCACGGCAAGCTGTGCAGAGGGCGGCAGCGTTCCGGCCAGGGTTGCGATTCGGCTTGTCAAAATAAACGTCTGTTCGTCCAGTGCAAATTCATTGCCGCGGCAGTTGTCCGGACGAAGCTGGAAAAACCGGCTGATCGGTTCGGATTCACAGCCAATATCGCCGCTGCGGGCGCCGCGTTTTCCGCCCGCCCCGCCGAACGCGGCCAGCCATTCAAGCGGTTCGACTGTGCCGTATTGCTCAATGCGTACGATCAGCCCTTCGGCGTCATACAGCCCAATCATCGTCAGTGTTAACACGGCATCGCCCAGTCGGGGATCGGTGATCTGATAGATCATCGCCCCCGGACGGTAACGGGCGACGATGCGCTCGGCCTGATGCAGCCAGAAAACGCCGCTTGCGGTGCGAACGGCGAACCTGAGATTGCCC
>DSDR01000358.1 GCA_011048645.1 Phycisphaerales bacterium | reverse complement strand
GCGGCCGCGGCCCTGCTGGGGCTGAATCGCTTTGCCGCACTGGGCCAGCCGAAGCAGGCGCTGCACGAGATTGCCTCGGAACTGGGCAGCGACATTCCGTTTTTCTTGTACGGACCGGCGTCTTATTGTTCCGGGCGCGGCGAAAAAATCCGTCCGTTGGAACAAAAAATCGCCTTTGAGGCGCTGGTTTTGACGCCAAATGTAAGTGTTTCAACAAAAAGTGTTTACGAAAATTACACGCACAATCAGACCGCCTATGAGCGCTGGGCGGCTCAAATAAAACCCCTGTCGGCGAAAAAGAGTATTGATTCTATCGCGCAAATATGCGCAAATATGCTGGAAACAAGCTGTTTTTCGTTACATCGGGAGCTGGCAGAGCTGAAACAACAGTGTCAGGCCTTCTGCGGCCAAAGGGTCTGCCTGAGCGGAAGCGGATCGGCTATGTACATCCTGAATCCCGACCGACAGCGGATGCCTCGGCTGCGGCGTTGGCTCAAAGACACGTTCAACTGCGACAGCAGGTTCGTCAACGACAATAGGTGGTAAATAAATGCGAGGCAGACTATGGAAATCAGCGAAGTCAGAGTCAAACTTGTGTCCAACCCGGATGATCGTCTCAAGGCCTTTTGCTCAATGACCCTCGACAATGAATTCGTCGTTCGGGACATCAAGGTCATCGAGGGCGCCGGCGGATTGTTTGTTGCGATGCCCTCTCGCAAAATGAGCGATCATTGTCCGCGCTGCGGCGGGAAAAACTATCTGCGGGCGAAATTTTGCAATACGTGCGGCGCCAAACTGCCGGACAACCGCATCCATCCGGATTCGCAGGGTCGAACGAAGCTTCACGCCGACATCGCTCATCCCATCAACGCCAAATGTCGCCGACGGATTCAGGAGACCGTCCTTCGCGCGTTTGATGAGGAAGTGGAGCGTTCCAAACAGCCGGGCTATAAGCCGGTCAGTCTGGACGAAGACGACTATCATTCCGATGAGTCGCAACATTGACCGGAATTGCTTTCCTTGATGCCGAAGACGGTACCCTCCCCTCCGCTGAACGTGTGAACAGGGGTTCGACGGCGGCGAAGCGGGCTTTTGTTATCGGTGTTATCCTTCGGTTGTCAATTCTTCAAGCACGCGATCGAGCGCCAAATCCAGCCGTTCATTGAGCGCCTCATCGGACAGCGAAAGCTGCCGTCGGGCGTGTTCGATTTTTTCGTAGCGAACCTCCGGCAGGGCGGCAATCAGCTTCAGCAGGCGCCCGATCGGATTGGTTTCAAGATGATGGAGAACGCGCTCGGTCGGAAAATCGGGCGAGGCCCAGCACAACTGCTGTTCGGCTTTGCCGATACGCACCCGACATTGCCGTTCCGCCAGTCGCCGCATCTCCAATTGAAATCGTCTTGTTTTCGAATTTTCCATATCTTTAATCCAACCTCATGATGGATCGCTCATTCGGCCTTCCCTGCCGTATCAGCGACCGGCAACAGCGTGTCTGTCGCCTGCGTTCATTGCGTCCTCGAATCCTTATGAGGCCTCTTGCTTTTTCTTCACCCACAACATCTTGTATGTTATTTGTCGGCTGCAATTACGCATATGCAACCGTTGCAATACTGATATCGTCAGTTCGAACAGGCAAACTTCAATTTTTTTCTAAAAACCTTTAATCTTTTATACTCAGTACTTTATCTCGAATAAATCAGGAAAATCCTTATTTTAATCCAGAAAAACGTTATCCGGCCCTTGTGTATTGACTAATGAATCTATCTCTCAATGGCAAGCTGGAAAAAGTGGGTAATACACAATATCTTGCGCTGTTTGCATAACTTAACACCCTTTATATTCATCACGCTCAGGCAGGATACTATCGGACCAGCCGGAAAACTTATGTTCCGCCAGGGATGAGCCGATAGAGGCCGTAGGCCGATTTTTTCGAAATCGTGAAATTTTGCGTTTCCCGAATTGGCAAAATCCTTATAATTAAAGTATCCATAACCGTGTTGTTCAGGAGCCTGATCATGGCACACAAGCAGTTCTTAGCGATGTACGCGGCGGGGATGATGCTGTCTTTTGGGTTTCTCGTCAAAGCGGACACCCTTATACTTAATTCAGGGGCACGGCTGACGGCGCCGGTTCTGGCGGATCGTCCGTCGGGGGTGGTTTTGGATTTGGGATACACGGTTCTGGTTGTTCCCAAAGAACATATTGTCGCCCTGGCGCCGGAAGTGAGCGTTTATGACCCGAACAAGCCGGATCCCGAAGAAGGCGTTCCGGCGTTCATTGCCGCAGACAGCCTGTATTCTACCGCCGAGTCGGAAATCAGAACGCTGGAGGAGTGTTACAAAAGGGTCAGTCCGGCGGTGGTGATGGTCTCGACGCCGGTCGGTCTGGGGTCGGGTTTTTTCATCAATCCCCAGGGGTATTTGATTACCAATTACCACGTCATCGAACGGGAAACGCAGATTACGGTGACGCTGTTTGAACAGAGCCGCAGCGGCTTTGAACGCAAGAATTTTCGCGATGTTCGCATTGTCGCGCTCAATCCGTTTATCGATTTGGCGCTGCTGAAGGTACAGGACGAGGCGACGGAGGCCTTTCCGTTTGTTCCGCTGTCCCGTCCGGGCACGGTTCAGGTCGGGCAGAGTACCTTTGCCGTGGGCAATCCGCTGGGGCTGGAACGTTCCCTGAGCGAGGGGACCATTACGACGGTCAGTCGGGCGTTTGAGGGGCTGGTTTATATCCAGACCAATGCCGATCTGAATCCGGGCAACTCCGGCGGGCCGCTGTTTGACATGGCCGGGCGCGTGATCGGCGTGGCCAATATGAGCGCCCGACAATTCGGCGGGCTGGGCTTTGCGATTCCGATTCACTACGTGCGCGATTTTATCGACCACTATGAGTCCTTCGCCTACGACAAAGACAATCCCAATACCGGATACCGCTATTTACAGCCCGACGCACGGCTCAATAAGGAAAAACCTGATTTGTCGGAATTTTAACAGATCCCACTCTTAAACTGAAAAGGAGCTTTTATGCTGCGGATTTACGGATTGCCGGCCGGCTTTTTGATGTCGGTGGTTTCGATGGTGTGCGCTCAAACTGCTGTTCTGCCGGACAGCACGCGACTGCTTGGGCCGGATACGTTGATGATGCTGACTGTCAACCACGTTGAGCAGGCGATGGAGCAACTGGAGAAAACCCGTCTGTATGCCCTGTACAAAGATCCGGTCATGCAGCCGTTTGTTGACAAAATAAAAACGCAGCTTGAGTCGCTTGTTCAGGAGCAAAATGATGAGCTGCTTCGCGTGATGGTCCAGGACGGCCTGCTGCCGACCGGCCGGCTCCTGTTGGCGATCCGTGTTCCGAAAGAACAACCGATATGGGAATCTGAGCCGTCTTTACTGGGGCTGGTGCAGTGGGGCCGGCACAGTCAGCAGGTGCGCGAGATAATTGAAAGAGGATTTCAAAAGCAGGTCGATGAGGGTGCTCACAGAAAGCTGGAACGCTATCGCGGTTATGACATCATCACGATGCAAAAGCCCGCCCCGGTGCTCGAGGCAGACTCGGAAAGTCCTGTTATGGATCCGCCTGAGCCGAGGCCGAATTATTATTGTTTTTTTGACGACAGCCTTTTGGTCAGCAACGATCTGGCGGCGATTCAATTTACGCTGGGCCAGCTCGGCGGGGCGCAAAGCCGGACGCTGGCCGATGATGCGGACTATCAGCGGTCGCGCCGGGCGGTCGGGTCGCGTTATGATGCGGAGCTGTATTTGAATGTGCGGCTGCTGCTGGAAAAGGCTTTTATGTCCGGCGATGAAGAGGCCGCCGGCGCGATGCGCAAGGAATTAGCCTCACTGGGTCTGGACGGTTTGTCCGGCCTGTCGGCGGCGATGGCGATTGCGCCGTCGGTCGGGACGGATTGCAGCATTAAAGTCCTGCTGGCTGCCGGCAGTCCCCGCCGCGGCATTTTGAAAATGCTGGAGCTGGCCGGCAAGCCGTTTCGTTCGCCGGTGTTTGTCGATCCGCGGGCCGGGCAGATGGCCTACATCAATCTCGACATCCCTTCCGCGACGGCGGAGTTGTTCCGGATACTGACGGCGATCAATCCGATGTTTGCGGCCGTGATGAACAATCCGATCACCCCGCCGCAGGCCGACGGGTCGCCCGGCGTCATTCTTAAAGACGACCTGCTGGACAATCTGGGCGACCAGGTGATCTATTTCAACACCATCGAGGCTGACCCGACGAACGAGGACGGTTTTCGCGAAGAGCAACTGTTCGCCGTGGCGGTGCGCGACGCCGAGCGGCTCAATCGTTCCGTCGCGGGGCTGCACAGCCAGTTTCTGGCCGCCGGTCGTCCGGAGTTGCAGCAGGACTATCTGGGTTATACGCTGTATGCGATTCCGCTGGAGAGTTTGCTTATGCCGGGAATGGAGATGCAGCAGACGCGCGACAATGCATTGGCACTGACCGTGACCCAAACGCATCTGCTCTGGGGCGGGCAGATTGCCGTGGAAAAGGCGATTCAGCGTCTGACCCGGCCGCAGGCCGAATCGCTGAGCGAGAAGGCGTGGTATCGCCGAGCGATGTCACAGATTCCGCCTGATGCGGGGATGGCGACGATTGAGCATATGCAGATGGCCGGACAACAGGCCTGGGCCACTCTGAAAAACGGCAAACTGAGCGGCCTGATTGAACTGGATATTCAAAACGACTGGGTTGCTTCCCTGCTGCCGGCGTTTGAGGCGCTTCCGGATTTTGAACAAGTGCGTTCCTATTTCGGACTGAGTCTTGG
>DSDR01000015.1 GCA_011048645.1 Phycisphaerales bacterium | reverse complement strand
CCGGCTTTTTGCGAACACTCCATCATAAACCGACACTGTTTAGAAAGGATGATTACCATGCTCAAAAGTCAATCGTCATTACTCGTACTGGCAGTAACGGGGACCGTCCTTGGATCTGTCATTACGGGCAATCTCAATGCAGATACCCTTGTTCCTCCCCAAAACCTGATGTCTCCGCCGGCGGCCGTGACGGATTCCATGATCCTGTTGCTTTGGGACAAGCCGAACAACATGGATCAAGCGTCCTTTTCCAACTACTGTATCTTTCAAGATGGCAAGCTGATTGGTGAAACAGCCAAAGGCGGCTTCAATGTGACAGGGCTTGAACCCGACACGTCCTATACGTTTATGGTAAAGGCAAAAGACACAAGCGGCGTACTTTCGGCCGCGAGTCATGCGTTGCAGGTCACAACTGAACCGAAGGGGGAGATATTCGATATTACCCAATACGGCGCCGTCGGCGATGGAGAAACCGTCAATACCCAAGCCATCCAAAAGGCAATCGATGCCTGCACCGAAGGGGGAACGGTATTGATCCCGAAAGGCACTTTTTTGAGTGGAGCGTTGTTTCTCAAAAGCAATATGACGCTTCACGTCGTCGAGGGAGGCACACTCAAAGGCACGACCAATCTGGATGACTACAAACCTTTTATTGAATCGCGTTTTGAAGGATGGGACTTGATGTGTTTTGCAAGCCTGTTAAACGCCGGCCGGCGCGATACCCACGGCCCGCCCAATGTATTCAACATAAAAATTATCGGACAGGGAACCATTGATGGGTCAGGGGGTGTTTTGGACCGCGCCCAAGCGCGCGAGGCGGGTATCCGATCCCGCGGACGTTTGATTCACTTAATCAACACAGAAAATGTCTATGTCCATGGACTGTCCCTCAGTTATGGACCGGGCTGGACCAACCACGCGATTTACAGCAAAAATCTGACATTCAGCCAGTTAAAAGTCATCTCCCGAAATCCGGAATACCGGATCAGAAACGGAGATGGCATCGGCATTGATTCGTCCAGCCATGTCTATATTTTCGATAATTATTTCAGGACGGGAGACGATTCCATCGCCGTAAAATCGGGTAAAAACCTGATCGGATATGAGGTTGGCAGACCGTCAACAGACATCCGGATTACCAATAATGTGATTGATGGATCCATGGGGGGCATTGTCATCGGAAGTGAAATGTCCGGCGGCGTCAGAAACGTGTTGGTTTCCGACTGCACAATCAGCGGAATCTCCTGGGAAGGCCTGGACATTAAATCCAACGTCGTTCGCGGCGGGACGGTGGAAAACATTGTGTTTCGAGATATTACCCTGTCCCGAATGCGGCTCGGCATTCGACTAACAATGGATTACAGTGTCAATAACGATGGTACACCGGCGCCGAGGCCGCCTGTATTCAGAAATATTCGTTATGAGAACATCCGATCAGAAGGCGGGGTAAGAACCGCCATTCAGTGCACCGGGCTGCCCGAAAGCCGTATTCAGGATGTTGTTTTTAAGAACGTTCACATCAACGCCGACAATGGCTGCACCATCAAATATTGCGAGAATATCACCTTTGAGGATACACTGATCAACGACAGTACCGGACCCTTTACCGTTTCCGACTCAGATCATGTCAAATACATCTCAAACGCCCCGCCTCCGGCAGAACGCATCACGTGGGCCGGCGTTCGTTCATCCGGGTACGGGATACGTCCGTTTCCGGACGCCTGTGGCTGGACCACTGCGATGAACGCCATGGCCGATTACTTTCCGGGCAGTACGACCGCGGCTATATGGCTTGTCGGCGGAATTGTTTTCGACGGTCTCAACAGCGGCCAGCGGCTGGAATTTCCCAATCCCGGCGGAACCTGGGATTCCAGAATTCATTTTTCGCAATCCGACAAGCATGAACCTTATTTGAATTATTTTGATGAACATGGCATCGCCGTTTTTTTACAGTTTGAACCGGGCTTTGCACCGCTTGACGAACTGTTCGAAATCGCCCATAAACGCTATGGACACCATCCCTGTGTGGCCGGTTTCGGTGTCGATGTGGAATGGTTCGAAAGCCAACGAAACGGCGACAGGAACACCCCTGTTGACGACACAACCGCCCAGGCGTGGGAAGCCAAAGTCAAATCGCTCAATCCCGACTACCGTCTGATTCTGAGACACTTCAGAACGTCGGCCCTGCCGCCTGCCTATCGCGGAGATATAATCTTTATATGCAACAGCCAGCAACATCGCAATTACGAGCGTTTTTTGAATACAATGGCTGATTTTGCCGATTTTTTTAAGCCGGCTGATGTAATGTTCCAAATTGGATATCCTCGCGACAAGCCGTGGTGGGAAAATCTGTCACAACCTATCCCCAAGACCATCGGCCAAGATCTGAAAGAACGTATATTGCACCAAAACATCGGTATTATTTGGGTCGATTTCAGCCTGGCGGATGTTTTACCGACTCAATGTCCATAAAACGCATTTTAATGACCCATTGCTGCCTGATAATTACCTCCAAACAATCGCGTTTTCAATACTGAAAACAGCTTTCCAAAAATGGTATGTAACGGCTTTCGCCACCCTGCTTTCGCGGCTTTGCTGAATACCCTCTGCCCCAACTTCTCCCTTCTGTTTCAAGATATTAATTGCCCAAATTTGCTTCTGTTTCGGATCGAAAACGAACGACTTCAAAAAGTTTATGAAAGAAATAGTGTTTTACGGGAAATCCATATTAAGAGGCTGTCATTATTCGTGATCAACTGATGGGTGATGTTCCCTATGTTGCGAGACAAGAATTATGAAATGCAATCGTCATATCGACTATGCCTGTTTTATGGTCACATTATTCCATTTTTCATTGTGCACGAGTTGGGCGATTTGCCCGCTCGGCGACGTGAATGAGGACTGCCGAGTCGATATGGCGGATTTGGCCCTGATGGCTGAACAATGGCTTACCGACGGCCCTGAGGCGGACATCAATCAAGACCGGATAGTCGATTTACACGATTATCAACATCTTTCCGAAAACTGGCAAAAAAAGGTCAATCGGCTGATCATCAGCGAGTTTTTGGCTTCGAACAAAAATGATCTCCAGGATGAGGACGGCGATGCGTCCGACTGGATTGAGTTGTACAATATGACGGCCGGGCCGGTAAATCTGCACGGCTGGTATCTGACTGACAAAGCAGGCAATCTGACAAAATGGATGTTTCCAAACATAAGCATCGACGCCGGGGATGTCATGGTTGTTCTGGCCTCCGGCAAAGATCGGCGGGATCCGTCCGGGACGCTTCATACCAATTTTGCACTGGATAAAGAGGGGGAATATTTGGCGCTGGTCAAACCGGACGCAAAGACGATTGTCCATGAGTACAAACCCGAATTCCCCGAACAGTTTACAGATATGTCTTACGGCGTTCCGATTACCGGACACAGCGATACCCTCGTTACGAGCGGTGCATTCTGTCGTTACCGGGTTCCCGCCGGGGCAGCTGATTTGCCGGCTGGCTGGAACACGGCAGCCTTCGATGACGCTCATTGGGACAGCGCTGTCATGGGCGTGGGATACGATATCAGCGGATGGGGCACAACACCGGAAAATCTCGCCCTTGGCAAACCGGCGGCGCAATCGTCCGACTACAGCGCAAGTTACCCGGCCTCAAACGCCGTCGATGGCCTGCTGAATACATTTAGTCATACCGCCGGCTGGGATACAAACTCGACCTGGCAGGTGAACCTGGGCGGCGCGTATTATATTTCGGAGATTGTTCTTTATAACCGTCTGAACTGCTGCTGGGCACGGCTTCGTGATATTACCGTCTCGATCCGCGACCCGGAGGATAGCACTGACATCTATGTCTCCGAGCTGCTGAACCCTCACAACATCCTGAATGACCCGACGTTTCTTTCGGTGGATTTTTCATCGGAACCGATACTCGGCGGCATCGTGCGCGTGCATCGCACCGCCGATCCCGATGATCCGGGCAGCAACAGCGACCGCAACACACTGACACTGGCGGAAGTGGACGTTCTCGGAAGTGCGTCGCTGAACAATACCTATTCTTCACTGATTGAGACGAACGTGCGCAATGCAATGCAGCACAGAAACAGTTCGATCTTTTTGCGAATTCCGTTCAACGTTGCAGCCGAGGACCACTACGACTTTCTGTATTTCAAGGCACGCTATGACGATGGCTTTGCGGTTTATTTGAACGGCGTCCTGGTAGCCCGGCGAAACGCGCCGGCTGATCTGGTCTGGAATCCGTCCCTCTGGAACGCGGCGGCAACCGCCGAGAATCCCAAACCGCAGGCCATTTTATACGAAACGATCAACCTGACGCCCTATGCGTATTTACTGCGTAAAGGCCGGAATGTACTGGCGATTCATGGATTGAATATGTCGGCGGACGACGAGGACTTTTTAATGGATGTTGAATTGATCGGCGTGGTCGCCGAATGCGGGCCGGCGGGCTATTTCAAGCAGCCTACGCCGGGGCAAGTCAACAGCCCGCACGCCTTCCCCGGGCGCGTCGAAAAGATTCGATTCAGTCATTCCCGCGGCTATTACGACCAGCCATTTGACGTCCTCTTATCCACCGAAACACAGGAGGCCGCCATTTATTACACCATCGACGGCGGTACGCCAACGCCTGAAGACGGCATCCTCTATTCCGGATATGTTCCGATTACCCGAACCATGTGTCTGCGAGCGGTCGCGGTCAAAAGCGGTCATTTGTCATCCGACATTGAAACCCATACATACATTTTTCCGACTGACGTCATCCATCAGCCGACACTTCCCGACGGTT
>DSDR01000121.1 GCA_011048645.1 Phycisphaerales bacterium | reverse complement strand
GTTTGATTAGACTTTTACTCCTCCCCACAGCTCATCCCCTAACTTTTCAACGTTAGTGGGTTCGGTCGTCCAGGGATTTTTACATCCCCTTCCACCTGGCCATGGGTAGATCACTTGGTTTCGCGTCTACCACCTGCGACTGAATCGCCCTATTCAGACTCGCTTTCGCTACGGCTTCGCATCGGAAATGCTTAACCTTGCCACAGACGGTAACTCGCCGGCTCATTATGCAAAAGGCACGCAGTCACCCGTTTCCCGCACTTACTTTGAACCCGGCCGCACACACCGCCAATCCGACCGAAAAAACGGCCTTCAGGCAATGCGCATCACGCAACCCGGTGCAAAGTAAGTGCGGGACATAGGGCTCCTACAGCTGTGTAAGTGCATGGTTTCAGGTACTTTTAACTCCCTTAGTAAGGGTTCTTTTCATCGTTCGCTCGCGCTACTTTTCACTATCGGTTGTCGAGGAGTACTTAGCCTTGGAGGGTGGGCCCCCCAGCTTCACACGGAGTTCCACGAGCTCCGTGCTACTCTGGTACGCCAATCGTAACGGAGGGCAGTCACTTTTGACTACAGGACTTTCACCTTCTGTGGTCGGACTTTCCAGACCGTTCATCTGGTGCTGCCTTTGTAACTCCTGATTGACGCCCGCAACCCCGATCCGAAGATCGGTTTGGGCTATTCCGCTTTCGCTCGCCGCTACTGACGGAGTCTCGGTTGATTTCCTTTCCTGCAGGTACTTAGATGTTTCAGTTCCCTGCGTTGGCTTCTCATGGCCTATGCATTCAGCCATGGATGACGCCGGTCGGTTGCCCGCCGGCGACGGGTTTCCCCATTCGGACACTTCGGGATTAACGAATGCTAGACTTCTGCCCCGAACTTTTCGCAGTCTGCCGCGTCCTTCATCGCCTCTCGACACCAAGACATCCCCCATGCACTCTTAGTAACTTGACCATATCAATCACAGATTGACAGGCCGTTTCGCCATACCCCGACCGAAAATCGGCCGGAATATCAGGTTTGGTGTATTTGCTAATAAGCGCTCATTTCAGATCCGTTCCGTAAAAAATTACGGAACCAACCTGTTGTAGTATGTGTTGCACAGAAAAACGCTTCTGTGCCCACAACCCACAATTATCCATTATGAACTTGTCAAAGAACATCTCTATCTGAAAAGGCCTAAACGCCTTGACATTCAATTTTTTTGCCGATGACGGCTCAACTGGAGACGATGGGATTCGAACCCACGACTTCCGGCTTGCAAAGCCGGCGCTCTCCCAGCTGAGCTACGTCCCCGTGCAATTGACTATTGATTATTGACGATTGACAATAATCCGAAATCACTGCAAGTGGCGGACGTTTCTGGTAATTGCCCATCTGAAAAACAGCCAATCGTCAATCGTCAATTTCAATGGGCCCGGGAAGACTTGAACTTCCGACCTCACGCTTATCAGGCGTGCGCTCTAGCCAGCTGAGCTACGAGCCCGACGATCCATGCCGAACCTGACTGCGACTGATGTTCCGCCCGGCCGGTCGGCTCTCAAGACTCAACTCCAATTCCCGTCTCTATTATCAAAGAGCAATAAAAAATGCCGCTGGTCATAAGCTTCAGCGACATTTGCTGTCAGACATAGCATCCTAAGCTACTGCTTATGAACCGTCAAGTCAAAAATTTCAAATTTCGCAAACTTTTTTTCAAGACTCAGTTTTTCCTTTTCCCATCACCTCGGCGTAACACATCCGAAATTACTGTCCTCAACTGAGAAATGTAAGTTTAGTCATTTAACACAAAACGTCAACCCTTTTTTTATGAAAATTATGAAAATTATGAAAATAACTATAACTTCTTTCAAAAAAAGTAGATACACCCCAACTATTGCGGGCGGATACGAAAAAAAACACCCCGGCCCGAAAGCCGGGGTGTTCGCAGCCGGTTCGGTTCGGAAATTACCGCGGATACCGACCGGTATCAAGCCATTGAGAAGCCATTTCGGCAAAGTCAAGCAAATCCACAACACAATCCGCATTGAAATCCAAATGGTCGGCATACGAATAGACGCACGGCGAATCGCCTGTCGCGGCGTAGTACAACTCCGCAACCGCCTCAAAATCAAGGACATAGTTGTAGATCCGCACGTCATCCAATGCGCCGTTGAACGTCCAGGCAGCGCCGGTCTGCTCGTTCAGCTCGGCGGCGCCAATCACCATATTCGCATCGGTTTTCTGGCCGAAAACCACCGTTCCCTGAGCCGCCTGGACGCCGTTGCGGTAAATAATCGCCGTCTGGCCGTCAAAGGTGACCGCCACGTGCTCCCATTGATCGGCCGGGATCGCCGGGGAGCCGACGGTTTGCGTAGTGCTTTTGAATTCCACCGCATTCGAACCCGATGCGATCTCCAGCAGCCACAACATCTCTTCGACCTCAAAGGCGTTGCGTTTAGCGATCAGTCCTTGCCAGCCGCTGACGCCGTCCCACTTGGCCCAGAGTGAAAGCGTCAACTGTCCGCTGTACTGCGAGGGATCCCACGTTCCTGCATCGGCCCAGCCGTCGCCGTAGATCAAAGCGCCTTCACCCAGCACCCCCTCATCAAACGTCGGCGTCCCGTTCGGGTCGGCGTGTCGGCCTTCGCCGCTGACGTCAAGATACCGGCCGTCTGCATAATCGGCCTCGTCCAGCGTCCAGTGCGCCATCGTGCGCCGAACGGCAAGGGTAACAACTTGGGTATAAACCGCCCCGGCGGTATTCTCAATGCGGCAATAATAATAGCCCTCGTCGGCAATCTGCGTATCGGCAATTTCCAGAACCGGCGACTGCCGGCCGGCAAGCGCTTCATCGGTTTCTTCGTCAATGATCGCATCATCGGAACGATACCATTGATATTCCTCTTCGGTCAAACTGGAGGCGACAACCTCAAACAGCGCCGTTTGGCCGGCCTCGACCAGCGCGTTGACCGGCTGCTGCGTAATCCGCGGAATACGCTCGACGGTTCGGAAATGCCAAACCGGGCCTGGATGCAAAACCGGAATCTGCTCACCAACCTCATTCGGCTCATACACATCCACCCGCCAGTAATACCACTTACCGCCGATCTCGAATCCCTCCTCAGGGGTATAACCCGTTGCCGCCTCATTGAAAATGATCTGATTCAGGATCGGCGCCTCGTTCGGCTCGGTGTACGGCCCGCTGAGATAGACATCAACAGGCCAGCCGCCCACCGCCAACCATTCCAGGGACGTCTCGGTCGGCACAAACTCAATCCCGTCCGGCGCCGGATTGATCAAGGTCACATACTGTGCCGACAGACGCACATAATCGATGCCTGTCCAACTGCTGTCGCCGTAAGCCGTTGTTGTGTTGTCGAACAGGATTCCGATGGGTTTGCCGGCTGCTTCAGCCGGCGCGTCATCCGCCGAAAAGACCAGTGTTGCCGTTGCCGGATCTCCTGTAACGGGCACTTCCACTGAAGCCAGTGCAATGCGCGTCCCGTCGTCCTGATAGAACAGCACCATCTCGACAAACTCGCCCTGCCATGTGGACCACAGATCCGCCGTCAGTACATAAGTTACGCCAGGGGTAACCGTTGCTTCTGTAACCTGCCAGACCGCCGGATCGGTGCTTCTCAAAAAGGCGTTGTATTCGCCGTCCGTTGCGCCGAAACCTGTTTCGACGCCTGAATCCGTCGGCGTGCTGTCCGACGTCCAGCCGGGGATATCCACCGCCGGCGTCCCGTCAACGCCTTCGCCGTCCCAGCCTTTGATCTTGCCGACCCCCGGTTCTTCAAAGCTGTAGTTGGTCACCGGAATCGGGCTGGCCTGCAAGCCGCCCGCACAGAGACACACCAGTAACGTCGCTAAAAGAATCTTGTTTTTCATACCATTACCCTTTCCCAACAAAAGTGATCCCTTTTATTGAAAGTCGCCCCTCGTCCACACACAACACACTTCCGTGAGGCGACTGACCTGCCATCTCAACGCCTCGGCGCCGCAGCGCATGCGGCCTATCAATTCACTCATGGCTCCGGCTGCCGGCCGATATAAGCTGCGGCCAGACAAAGACGCACCAGTCTGAAGCAATCGACGTCCGAAAAACGGAATTGTCGTCCCCGCCGTCGGTGCTGACCAGCGTCAAAAAACGATCCGTCGGTTTGAGTTGGATATCGATCGAAAATGCTCTGCCTTTTTCCCGAATGCCTTTTTCAACGAATCGCACCTGCCCGTCCACCAGCACCCAGATATCGGCGTTGCCGGTTTCCGGCGCAGCCGTGGACAGGCCCGCCTCAGCCGTAAAGCGGCACGTCGCAAAATCCGGATAATCATTGCGGATGGCCTTCAGATCAAACGTAATACCGAGATTGGCATGCAAAAACAGACTCGGCGTTTCCGGCGTACCATAGACGCGACCGCCCAGCGTTCCGGCCGCAGCGCCCAGGGCAAAGTCGTCCAGATAACGACCGGCGCCGTAAATCATTTCTGAATAAAACAGTCCGCCCGTTTCAGGGCAGGCCTCGAAAATATGTCCGAGAGAACTGATCGTTTGAATGCCTCGGCCGTTGGGTACAAAGACCCCGTCAATGTAGCGCTCCAACGGCGTTTGGACGAACTCATTGGGCGCCTCCCTGTCCCGCGACACATAGCCGCCCCGTCGTCCGGTCAGCGGACTGATGCCCGTCTCCGGCCGGCCCGTTCCCAGGCCGTTGCCGCCCCCGACCATATCCGCCAGCGATAAACTCTGTCCGCGCCACACCAACTGCTTTTCTGAATCGATGCTGCGGACAAAAAGCTCCTGAACAATCGGAATGGCTTCAAT
>DSDR01000167.1 GCA_011048645.1 Phycisphaerales bacterium | reverse complement strand
TCGCCGTATTTTTCGCCGAACAGGGCGGTCGCCCCGGCCTGTTTGGCCTGCTCAATCGGCAGGGTCGCCGTCGTTACCGGCACATCCGCATCAATTTTTTCCTGCACGAGCGATTCGACCTGCTGAATTTCCTCTTGGCTTAAGGCTCTTGGCCAGGTAAAGTCGAACCGCAGATAATCCGGACAAACCAGCGAGCCTTGCTGTTTGACCGCATCGCCGAGCACCTGTCGCAATGCCCATTGCAGCAGGTGCGTGGCGGTGTGATTTTTTTGGGTTGCCTTGCGTTGCGGATCGACTGTTGCCGTGACCGCATCGCCGACGGCCAGCGATCCTTCCAGCAGCCGGCCGCGATGCAGAACACAATCGGCCAGCTTCTCGGTTGTTTTAACCGCAAAGACGCCCCTGGCCGATGTGATCATCCCGCCATCGCCGATCTGTCCGCCAGACTCGGCATAAAAGCAGGTCCGATCCAAAACCAGCGCGACGCATTTTTCCGTATCCTTCAACGAGCCGCTTTGGGTCAGTCCCGATTCATCCACCCATCCGACAACCGTTGCCTCGCAGCGATCGGTAGCGTATTTGAGACTGTCGTCGGTGGCGGGCAATTCCACGCCCGACAACGATGCGGCCAGTGAGCCGGTTTTCTGAGCCGCCCGGGCGCGGGCGCGCTGCTGAGCCATCAGTTCCTCAAAGGCCGCGGTATCGACCGCCAGTCCCTCTTCCCGCGCCAATAACTGCGTCAAGTCCAGCGGAAAACCATAGGTATCATAAAGCTGAAAGACATCTCGCCCGTCGAGGGTCTTGCGCTGTTGGTCTTTGGCTGCGCGTGCGGCGGCGGCGAAGATCTCCAGCCCGCGATCCAGCGTCCGCCCGAACGAGGCCTCTTCGGCCTGAATGACCGAGGCCACAAACTCGCCCCGCTCGGCGATCTCCGGGAATGCCGCGCCCATGTGTTCAACGACCCCATCCACCAGCCGATACATAAACGGCTCGTGCAGATCCAGCGCCCGTCCGAACCGCGCCGCCCGCCGCAGCAGCCGCCGCATCACATAACCGCGTCCGTCGTTGCTCGGCGTGACGCCGTCGGCAATGGAAAATGTCAGTGTGCGGATGTGGTCGGCGATCACGCGAAAGGCGTTATCGGTTGCATTGCCGAGCTGGGACGTATAGGTTTTATGGCTGATCTCCTGCAAAGCCGAGATCACCGGCATAAATAAATCGGTGTCGTAGTTGCTCTGCTTGTTTTGCAATACCGCCGCCAGCCGCTCCAGCCCCGCGCCGGTATCCACATAATTGGCGCCGAGCCGTTCCAGCGTGCCGTCGGGCTTGCGATTGAACTGAATAAAAACCAGATTCCACAACTCGATAAACCGTCCGCAGCCGCCGTTGACCGCACACCGATGGCCCGGTTCGTGCTGCTTGTCGCAGCGGTCCGGCCCCAGATCAATATGGATCTCACTGCACGGACCGCACGGACCGCTTGCGCCCATCTCCCAGAAATTATCCTTGCGCCCGCAAAACAGCACCCGCTCTTTGGGCAGCGGCGTCAGTCGGGTCCACAGCTTGGCCGATTCGTTATCCGGTTCGGCGCCGTCGTCCGGGTCGCCGGCAAAAACCGTCGCCCACAGGCGATTCGGATCGATGCCATAGACCTCCGTCAGCAGTTGCCAGGCCCATTCAATCGCCTCGGCCTTGAAATAATCGTTAAACGACCAATTGCCGAGCATCTCAAAGAACGTATGGTGATAGGTATCCAGCCCCACTTCTTCAAGGTCATTGTGCTTGCCGCTGACGCGAATGCACTTTTGGCTGTTGACCGCCCTGCCGAACGCCGGCTGCTTGTGGCCCAGAAAGATGTCCTTGAACTGGTTCATCCCGGCGTTGGTAAACAGCAGCGTCTCATCGCCGATCGGCACCACCGGCCAGCTCGGGACAAACCGATGCCCGCGTTCTTTGAAGAACTCGATAAATCCGCTGCGAATGTCGTTAGCGCTTAACACGGCGATCTCTTTCAAATTAAAACGTCAAAAACAAAGCCACCTTGTCGCACCAAAGGTGATTCAAAATTCTTATTCGTCCTTCGTTGCTTGTTCTTCGTCGATCAATCCTTTGGCAACAAGGATTTTGTGCTTGAACTCCTCGGCCAGTTCGGGGTTGTCCTGCAAAAACTGCTTGGCGTTTTCACGGCCCTGGCCGAGCTTGATTTTGCCGTAGTTGTACCACGCGCCGCTCTTGTCGGCGATGCCGCTTTCCACGGCCAGATCCAGCAGATCGCCGACGGTGCTGATACCGCTGTCGAACATAATATCAAACTCAGCGGTTTTGAACGGCGCGGCCACCTTGTTTTTGACCACCCGCGCGCGGACGCGGTTGCCGACGGCCTGCTCGCCGCTGGTAATCGTCTGAATCCGCCGCACATCCAGCCGCACCGAGGAGTAAAACTTCAGCGCGTTGCCGCCGGTGGTCGTTTCGGGGTTGCCGAACATCACACCGATCTTCATCCGAATCTGATTGATGAAAATCAGACAGGTCTTGCTCTTGCTGATAGCGCCGGTGAGCTTGCGCAGGGCCTGACTCATCAGCCGCGCCTGCAGGCCGACGTGACTTTGTCCCATTTCGCCCTGCAGCTCGGCCGCCGGCACCAGCGCCGCCACCGAATCGACCACGATAATATCGACGGCGTTGGACTTAACCAGCATTTCGGCGATGTCCAGCGCCTGCTCGCCGGTATCGGGCTGGCTGATCAGCAGTCCGCTGATGTCCACGCCCAGCTTTTTGGCCCACGTCGTATCCAGCGCGTGCTCGGCGTCGATAAACGCCGCTACGCCGCCGGCCCGCTGAGCGCTGGCAATGGCATGCAGGGCCAGCGTGGTCTTGCCCGATGATTCCGGCCCATAGAATTCCACCACGCGCCCGCGGGGGATACCCGACCCGCCCAGCGCAATATCCAGCGACAGCGCGCCGGTGCTGATGCCTTCAACTTTGGGACGATTCGATTCGTCCATCTTCATAATCGAGCCGGCGCCGTACTGCTTTTCAATCTGGGCGATGGCGCGGTCGAGCGCGTCATTTTTGGCCGAGCGGGTGGTTGCCTTCTCGGTCATCTCCAGCGTTTTGGATGCCGCCGCTTTCTTTTTGGTTGCCTTTGCCATAAAAAACGTCCTTCCCAATCACGGTTATTGATGTTCGATTAAAAGGGTGAAATTACCCCAAAACCATCCGTCCGTCAACACTATTTGCCCCTGTCCGCGTACGCCATTGACTCCCCGTGCTGTGCGGCTGTCGCGACCGGTTCGCGGCGTCGATCTATATATAAAAAAAGAGCCGACATCCCGAAAATGCCCGGCTCCGTCGATAAACACTTTGATAAAAAAACGTTAAAGCAGTTCATCCAGGGCCGCAGTCAGGTCTTTTTTGCCGGTCAGCCCGACCCACTTTTTGGCAATCTGGCCCTCTTTAAATAAAATCAGCGTCGGAATTGCATTGATGCCGTAGTTGATCGCTGCGTCTCGATGTTCATCGGTGTTGATTTTGCAAATCGTCGCCTTTCCGGCGTATTCTCCGGCGATTTCTTCAATCACGGGAGCGATCATTTTGCACGGCCCGCACCACGGCGCCCAGAAATCCACCAACACCGGACCGTCGCTTTGACGCAGCGTTGATTCAAACGTTGCATCCGTTAATTCGATTACGTTCTCAGCCATTCTTATCATCCCTTTCTGTTTGGGGTTTCCGAGGTCGCATTCAACAATCAAGGGGCATTTTATTGCAATTCGCCCCGCCTGTCAAATTCATTTTTCTCGGTCGTTGTCTCGATCTCGTTCGGCAAAGACGAACGGTTCGGCTTCGGTATGTCCTGAATAGGAATGGGCGCGCGGCCCTGCGGTTCGGTCCGGTCATCGGCCGCCTCATCGTCGGCCGGTGTCGGCCGGCAGTCATCGGCGTGCGGCGCCTCTTCGACCGGCTGGGCCGACGATTCCTGCACGCCGTCTTCTTCTTCGAGCCGATCAGCGTAAATGGCCTTTTGCACCGCCTGTTCAGCCGGTTCAGCCGTCAGCGGCTTGAGCAGAATCGTGCCGGCGCCTTCCGGCTGCTCGGCCCATACCAGGCGGTTGCGCACCAGCTCAAGAATCCCCAAAAACAGACCGATCATCACCAGCCGATGACGGCGTCCTTCAAACAGTTTTTCCATTGACATCGGCCCTTCGCTTTGAAGCCGATGCAGCACTTCAATCTGATACAGATCAATCGGGGTATCATCTTTGATATGATCAAAACGGACGGTCTGGCCGGTCGCCTTCATAATGCCGTCAAAGGCCTCCAGCAGCGTCCAAATGCTGATCTGATCAAGGTCCACTTCCGGCTCTTCAGAAGGCTTGAGCTTTTCAAGAATGGACGGCGGGCGGGTGTAGCGATGCTGTCGGGTTCGAGCCGATTCGTTCAGCAGGTTGGCCGCGTCTTTGAACCGTTTGTATTCGAGCAGTTGACGCACCAGCTCGGCGCGCGGGTCCTCAATGCCGCCTTGCTCCTCCGGGACGTCCTCGCTGCGCGGCAGCAGCATCGCCGACTTGATTTCCATCAGCGCCGCGGCCATCACCAGAAAATCACCCGCCAGATCAATATCCAGCGCCTGGAGCATCTCGATATACTCAATGTACTGAGCCGTGATGCGGGCAATCGGAATGTCGTAAATATCGACTTCTTCTTTGCGCACCAGGTACAGCAGCAAATCCAGCGGCCCGGCAAAGACATCCAAATGGACCCGGTATTCACTCATCGCCCGCTCTCCGGCTGCTCGGCTTGGTCATCCTCCTGATCCTCCTGATCCTCCT
>DSDR01000228.1 GCA_011048645.1 Phycisphaerales bacterium | reverse complement strand
TCCCAGTTGATGATTTATTTGTCGCATTCTTCTTCAATTCCATCAGGGGTCGGACTCGATGCGTCCAGCTCGAATAATTTCATCCATACGTCCGCCTCTCCCGCTGTGATACCGGCGCGTTTTTCGGGCGGTTCGGCGGGCGTCTGGGAAGCGGCTTCAAGCGCCTTGCACATCGCCGGCCAGAACACATCGGTCGGGATGGATTTGCACTTACGCCGCGCCGCAGCGCTGCGCAATCGACGGTCGCTGCTGACCACCGCCAGTCGGCGCGGCGCGGTATTTTCTTCAATCTTCCATTCAATGACCGTATCGGCATCCGATCGCTCCCCGGAAAAGTGTATCTCCAGGCCGATGACGGACATCAATTCGCGTTTATCCGGAGGGCCGATGCCGTCAAAAACAATCGTGCCCCGGTCCTTGACGACACGCAAAAAGTCAGCCAGATAGCAACACAACTGCGCTTCAGTCAAATCTGCATAGACATCGATTTTCTGCACCGCGCGCAGCAGATTGTAGCCATCAATCAAAAACGGCATACGACCTCTGTTTGAATCAACATTTAACGATTATGATGAGGAACGAATGAAAATTTCTGGCCGCCAACAGAGACATCGACCATCAGTCCCGCATCGGCCATTACAAACACGGCCATGCCGTCCTTGTAGTCCGCTTTGGCCGCCGCTCCGGCTGTCAGAGCTACCGCCGTGGCCTGGGCGGAAAGGGTAAATTCCCCCGTCTTAAAGCGATTCACATCCGACGGAGTGCGGAAGAAGATGATTTCCCGAAAAAATTCGCCGCCGAAAGAAAAGCCCAATGTCGCCTGCGACATATTGCAGTAGCCGACCAGACGCTCGTTTTCATAGACCAGACCCCTGCCGTAAGCGCCCCCGACCCAAAGCGCCCCCTTAAATACCTTGGGCAGGACTGCATAGCCGGCCGATTGCTCAAAAAAGCGTCGGATGCCCGGATCCTGCTTTAGAAACAGGGCAATGGTCTCTTCCACCTCGGCCTCCAGCACATCCATGGATTCGGAGGTTTTCGGCACCGGCGAACAACTTGCCATCAGTATCGCCGCCGTCATCAAACAGAACAAGGTCACGTTTCGCATTTTTACCTCCATGCCATCAACACTTATCTCATTGCTTCTCAGCCGTCCACTCCGGCGACAAATAGCGTATTTCCCCGGCAACCAGGGTGGCGAGTACCCTGCCTTTGACTTTCCAGCCGTGATACGGACAATTGCGGCTTTTGGAATAGAACGTATCGGTGTCAATCACCCATTCGGCGCCCGGATCAATAACAGTAATGTCGGCACGGTCGCCGGGACCGATGCGCCCTTTATCCACGCCGATCACCTGCGCCGGACGCCACGTCAGCATCGACAGCATCCCCGCCCAATCGGTCAATCCCGGCTCAATCAGCGCCTTGATATACAGCGGCAGGGCGCACTCGATGCCGGCAATGCCGAACGGCGCGGCCAGAAACTCCAGCTCTTTTTCACTTTGCAGGTGCGGCGCGTGGTCAGTGGCCAGCGCATCGACAAGCCCTTCGCGCACGGCGTCCCGGAGTGCCTGGACATCGGCGGCGGTCCGAAGCGGCGGATTGACCTTGTAACAGGTATCATAATCCTCAACATAGTCCTCGGTCAACAGCAAATGATGCGGCGTCACCTCACAGGACACCGGCAGGCTGTCTTGCTTGGCCTGACGGATAATCTCAACAGCGCCGGCGGTTGAAATATGTTGGGCGTGATAGCGCACGCCTGTTTTTTTGACCAACTGTACGTCGCGCCACAACATCAGCTCTTCGCCCAGCGGGTCCATCCCCGGCAGTCCCAGAACGGTTGAATTGTAACCGGCGTTCATCACGCCGTTCTTGACCAACGCATTATCCTGACAATGCTGAGCGACCACGGTATCAAACATGGAGGCGTACTTCATCACCCGCAGCATCACGGCGACGTTCTGCACGCCGCTGCCGTCATCGGTAAAGCCGATGGCTCCGGCCTGATGCATCAATCCAATTTCGGCAAGCTCCTGACCGGATCGCTCTTTGGTCAGCGCCCCCATGACATAAATAAATGTCTTGCGGGCCTGTCGTCCCATGCGGTGGATATATTCCACGCCCGTTGCCTCATCAATCGGCGGATTCGTGTTGGGCATACACACCACCGAGGTGAACCCCCCCGCCACCGCTGCGGCCGAGCCGGACGCGATCGTCTCTTCTTCCTCGTCGCCCGGCTCGCGAAAATGCACGTGCAGGTCAATCAGGCCGGGACAGACGATCTTGCCTGTCGCGTCAAAGGTTCGATCCGCCGAAGCCGACAGACGGGGACCGATCTGAGCCACCTGGCCGTCAGCCAGCAGTATATCAGCCTGCCTATCGACCTGATTGGCCGGATCAATAACCCGCCCGCCGGTGATCAGTATTTTTTCCATATCAAATGCCGAATGTAAAAGTAGAACAATTATTGCCCTATACTGTTTGACTCGCCGATCTTAATGAATACGAATAAAATTTCACAAATCCTTTCGTGAGCTTGCACCCTTTGCTTCTAACTTTTCACATCTGTTTGCATCGCGGCCTGATTGACCAAGAATAACACCGCCATACGGATGGCCAGCCCGTTGGCGACCTGTTTGAGGATAACGCTGTTGGGACCGTCGGCCACTTCCGACTCGATTTCAACTCCGCGATTCATCGGTCCCGGATGCATCACGGTGATATCGGGCTTGGCGCGTTTCATCCGTTCAACCGTCAGCGCGAAAAAGTGTGAATACTCGCGCACCGAAGGAAAGGGATTGCCGCCCATCCGCTCAAACTGAATACGCAGCATATTGATGACATCCAGCTCTTCGAGCACATCGTCAAGGCGGCTTGACACGCGAACCGGTAAATCGCGCACACGCGGCGGCATCAGTGTCGGCGGACCGATCAGCGTGACCTCGGCGCCGAGTTTGGTCATGGCGTAAATGTTGCTGCGAGCCACGCGAGAATGGGCAATATCGCCGACGATTCCGATCTTCAGTCCATCCAGCCGACCGCGCACCTGACGAATGGTATAAACATCCAGCAGCGCCTGGGTGGGATGTTCATGGTAGCCGTCGCCGGCGTTGACCACGCAGGCATTGATGCTGCGACTCAACAGCGCCGGAGCGCCGCCGGCGCTGTGGCGAATCACGACAATATCCACACCCATCGCCTCCAGATTGCGGGCGGTATCGACCAACGTTTCCCCCTTGTTGACCGCGCTGGATTTTTTGGTAAACTCAATCACATCGGCGCTGAGCCGACCGGCGGCAAGCGTAAAACTGTTTCGCGTGCGGGTGCTGTCCTCAAAAAACATATTCACCACCACCTTGCCCCGAAGCGGCGGTGCCTTCTTAATCGAACGTGTGCTGATTTCCTCAAACCCCTCGGCCGTATCAAGAATAAATTCCAGTTCCTCTCGGCTCAGGTCCCTCAGTCCGATCAAGTGCTTGCGTGTCCATTGAAATGCGTTTTTTTTCATACGTCGTCCGCGTGTTCAATAATGACCTGATCGACATCATCTTCCTCAACCAGATGCACTTTGACCAGTTCGTTTGCGTCGGCTTCAACCCGAAGCCCGACATAATCGGCGCGAATAGGCAACTCCCGCTCGCCCCGGTCAACCAGCACCGCCAGCCGCACCGCACGGGGCCGACCCAGATCGGTCAGCGCATCCATCGCCGCTCGTACACTTCGACCGGTGTGCAGTACGTCGTCAACCAGCAGAATAAACTTGTCATTCACATCAAACTCGATTTCCGTCGTTCGCACCGTTGGCTGAGCGCCGCTCCGCGGGGCGTGCAGATCATCCCTGTATAAGGTAATGTCCAGCGTGCCGCAGGGAATCTTGTATCCGAGCCGTTCTTCCAGTTTTCTCGTTAGCCGATTGGCCAAAATTTCGCCGCGGCTGCGAATACCAATCACCGCCAAATTAGATTCAGGGCTTACATTAGCAACAATATTATTAAACAATTTCTCTATGGTGGCGTGGATTTGCTCTGCGTTAAGTAGTGTTTTCATAAATTCCGGGTCTATTTATAATCTTATTTTAGCAAACTGTTTCGGTCTCTCTTTTCATCAAATGACGGGCCAAAGTATATACGCTAAAACAGAAAAATGCAAGCAGACGTTTTTTCCGAGTTTTTCACGGAAGCCTCCGGGAAACCGAACAGCAAAAGGCGACCGGAACGGACGGGAAATCGGTTGAAACAACCTCAGGAGCGATGACAAACCAGCTTACAAAAAACGTTGACTTTTTGGGTCATTTTTTGGCATTTGCCGACAATCAAGAAGGAGAAAGATCAGACGGAAGAGAATTGCAAAAACCACGCTGAAGGGGTCAAAAACGGGGTTATTAGATGAAAAACGGAGAGGGCGGGATTCGAACCCGCGGTGCGGGCGATTACCCACACGACGGTTTAGCAAACCGTTGCCTTAAGCCGCTCGGCCACCTCTCCAAGTTGTTATATTTAAAAGACTTATAGAATTTTTTTAAACAGCATTTTTATTTTTATACAACCTTGGCTACAACCAAATTGGGTTTATAATGTTTATGGATGTTTTACCATAAAAACCCAGATTGTCGTTCATGGTTGGAGTATTATAACGATGTCAAAGAACATTACTCAAAGCCGGAAAACCCGTTCCGACAAGTTCCCGCTTACTTTACATAAAACTGGACAGTATTGCAAGAAAATTAAGGGCAAAATATACTATTTTGATGCCACCGTCAAAAGTACGTCATTGGTGAAATTTTTCATAACTAATTGAAAAATAATGAGTTTATGTGATTTTTATGCGTGACAGGCCAGGTCGTCGATTTATAATATAACCTGTTAT
>DSDR01000260.1 GCA_011048645.1 Phycisphaerales bacterium | reverse complement strand
CCCATTGATTTATATAGGGCCGGCAGCGGATATGAAACCATCTTTATTTTTGCAGCCATCCACGGGAATGAGCAGGCCGGGATTCCATTGTGCTACAGACTGATGGAGCGACTTCGCCATCGACGCGATCTGCTGGACAAATACCGCATTCTGATCATCCCCAATGCCAACCCCGACGGTGTGGTGCGAAACAGTCGGAGCAACGCCAACGGCATCGACCTGAACCGCAACTTTCCGGCGGCCAACCGGCAAAATTCCGCGGTGTTCGGTTACTATGCTTTGTCCGAGCCGGAAAGCCGGATATTATACGACCTGATCAACCAGCACAAACCCATTCGCATTGTCAGCATCCATCAGCCGCTTCAATGCATCGACTATGACGGTCCGGCCGAGTCGCTGGCTCGACATATCGCGGCCTATTGTCATTTACCGGTCAACAAGCTCGGAGCGCGACCCGGTTCATTCGGGGCGTTTGCCGGCGAAAAGCTCGGTATTGCGACCATTACGATGGAATTGGAACGCGCCGATGATCGTTTAACCGCCGATCAGCTCTGGCAGCGTTACGGACCGGCGCTGATGGCGGCGATTGCTTATCCGGAACCTCCGTATTAAATAAAACCGCAAAAAGCATTTGGTTCAACGCTCAATAATAACTAAATTTTAACAGACATCGTGAACGCATTCGGTTATAATGCCCCCATAGACGGTAAATACGACTCGAAGGATTGTATCATGCGGATGCGACAGATTGTTATGTTTATGGGACTTGCCGCTGCGGGCTTGATGGGCGCTTCGGCGACGGCACAAACGGACGCGAATGACGGTTCCGACGCAGGGCCTACGCTCGAGCTGGGATACTGTTCCGAATCCCTCTCCAATTCGGTTGATACGTTTATGTATTTTGTGCCTTTGACTTCGCTGACGGCGGTCAGTACGGCAACCGATCCCAATACGAACTTTACCGCAGGGATTGTCAGCCGTCGATGCGACGAAAAACGCGACAACGGATTTATTTTGTCCTGCGATTTTGAAATCGTCGGCGGCGGGTTGTATCGGGTGGTCTATGATCCCGACGAAATGATCGCGCTGGTCAGCGGCGGCGACACCGCCAAACGACGTCTCAAGAATCTGCTGGAGTGGATTCAGATTGACGGGCCTTGTCTGGGACGGGTGGACGCCGTCGGACAGGTGCATGAGAACGACATCATCATCGAGCAGGTCACCGTCAGCTTCACCCGCGACCGTCTGAAAAGCCCCGTGACCATCGCTTTGTATGATGTGCCCCGCAAGAACGACCGGTATCGCTACGCCCACCGAGAAAACCCCGTTATCGCACGGGTCAATACCCTGACGTTCAGCCGCAGCGAGCAGTCGCCCCGTATGAGCGTTGAGGTGGCCTCCGTCCAGAAGGCCGACCGGTCTGAAGGGTTGATCGGCTCAATCAAGGCGATGTTTGCCAATCTGCTGTTGTCGCCTTTGCCCGTATCGGCGGTGGGCAACGACACGATGCTTGATTTCGGACGGGCGCTGTATCTGGAAAAAACGGCCTTTACCTTTCCCGTGGCCGAAACGCTTGGCCCCTCGCTTTCCAAGGCTCAGGTCTCGGCGTTTTGAACAGCGGCGATGACTCTGGCCACATCAACCATCGCCGCCGTATCGTGGACGCGCACGACCGATGCGCCTTTCCATGCCGCCAGTGCGACCGTTGCGGCGGTGCCGAACAGTCGGTCGGTCGGATTGTCTATGCCGGTGAGCTGCCCGATGAATCGTTTGCGACTGGTTCCGACCAGCAGACGGTAGCCCAATCCGGCAAACACCTCCAGCCGCTTGAGCAGTTGCAGGTTGTGCTCGGTGGTCTTGCCAAAGCCGATGCCGGGGTCAAGAAAAATCATATCACGCGGAATTCCCATTGATTCGGCGTATTGTGCACGCTGCATCAGAAAATCGCGCACCTCGACGACGACATCCTCATACCGGGGATTGTGCTGCATTGTCTCCGGCCTGCCCTGCATATGCATCAGAACCACCGGCACGCGACGCTCGGCGGCCAGCCGGGCCATCGCCTCATCGCTCAGCGCGGTGATGTCATTGAGCATTGACGCGCCGGCGTCAAGGGCCGCGGCGGCGACCTCTGCATTGCGTGTGTCGATGCTGACGGGGATAGCGGTGTGCTTGCGCAGCTTCCGAATGACCGGTACGGCGCGGCGGATTTGTTCATCGACGGATACCGGCGCGGCCCCGGGGCGGGTGGATTCGGGGCCGACATCAAGGATGGCTGCGCCCTGTCGGACCATGTCCAGGCCGCGGGCCACGGCCTTATCAACGTCAAAAAATTGCCCGCCGTCGCTGAACGAATCGGGCGTGACGTTGACAATGCCCATCACCAGGCAGCCGCCGGAAAAATCCAGCCGGCCGCTGGGCCATTCAAGAGACTCAGACGGCCTGTTCATCGTTGCTCCCGAACCTGAAAGCCGATGCCGGAGAGCACATCGGCCAGCGGATGACCGAAGCTGCCGTTTGGCAGACCCACCGTTGTGTTTTGAAATTCGCGTCGTCGCGGGTACTCCTTGCGGAGGCGATCAAAAAATGCGCCCCGCTGCGGCGGCGGTAAAGTCAATATCTCGCGCGTATTTGAGTCGTCGCGACTAATGTCATAGACCTGCCGAATGACCTCATCGATGGTCTGTTCTAAAGGGGCGTCAAGCTGTTTGGACGTCAGAACGATTTCGGGCACGTCCGGGGCGGGCAGAAAATCCGCCTCGGTGTGTGTTGGCGTCAGGCCGAAATATTCACAGACAGCGCGGTAAATCATCAGCATTCCGATGACCTTGCCGTCGAATGAATAGCCGGCGATGTGCGGGGTGGCCAGATCGACCCGGCCGAGCAGATCGGCGTCGATGTTCGGCTCATTTTCCCACACATCCAGCACTACGCCGCACAACTTGCCGTCGGCCATCGCGTTTTTGAGTGCGGCCGTATCGTGAACGCCGCCGCGCGAGGTGTTGAGAAAAAACACGCCCCGTTTGAGTGATTTGAAAAACTCTGCATCGGCCAGGTGAAAGGTTTTGTCCCGTCCCTGCCGGGTCAGCGGGGTGTGCAGTGTGATAAAATCGCAGTCGTACAGTGCATCAAGCGGGCGATACTTCGGGTCGCCGGTCTGGCGGGCCAGCGGCGGGTCGTTGAGCCTGACTGCCATCCCCAGTGCGGCGCACTTTCGGGCGACGCGCGAACCGACGTTGCCGACGCCGATGACGCCGATGGACGTGCCGGCCAATTCAACGTTGTATTTTTTGCCCAGCGACAGCAAGGCCGCGACGACATACTCGGCGACGCTGTTGGCGTTTGAGCCGGGCGCTGAGGCAAAGCCGATGCCGTTTGCGGCCAGATAATCGGTATCGACGTGCTCGACGCCAATGGTCGCCGTCGCGACAAATTGAACGCGGCTGCCGGACAGAAGCGATTCATCGACCTTCGTGACGCTGCGCACCAGCAGCACATCCGCATCGGCCGCCTGTTCGGCGGTCAATTGCCGTCCCGGACAGACCGTTACCTGCCCAATCGACGAAAAACATTCCTCAACGAACGGTATATTCTGATCCGCCACTATCTTCATTTGAATTCCTTAAAACAGTGTCTCTTTCAGAAACATAAGCATAAACAGGAAACGTTTCAGAATTCATATTCATCACTTTTCAATTTCAAAGGACAACTATAGTAACCCTTCACCGTTTTTGTATGGTTCGACCCATTCGTTTAGAAACGCACCGAAGGTGCAGTCTAATTGCAGCCCAGGGCAACGCCCTGGGTAAAAGACTCCATTACATCGAATTCGCTCTGAAAAAGCAACAAACCCTCCCGCTATCCTGCCCTTTCAGGGCGATGGCTATCGCTTGCATTTCCAACCCAGCCCGCTGGGCTGGGCTAAGGTAAACCGGTCTTTCAGGCCGAAAGAAATTAAACATCTTTGTTTTCCTCATGAATACTGTAAACGCTTACGAATCATTAAACATCGTTGTTCTCCTGCATAAACACGATGAACGCTTACTTATATTATAAGTTGGGCGACGGCTTTGAACCAGGTGTAGAAAAAAGTACCTTCCTCGCAGGTATCGACAGCGGCGATTTCGGCGCAGCCCTGTTCGAAGGTTTTTGCATCGAGCAGTTCATCGTCAAGAACCTGTCGGCGCGCCGACTGGACCATCGGGACGATGATGTGGTTGACCATCCCATCGCGCAGGTCGGGGGCCAGGCGGTCGGCGTACAGCCAGGCGGGACGGCAAGAGAGCACATCCAGTCCGGCGGCGGTCAGCAGCGGGGTCAGCCGGCGTCCGATGAGCGGGTCGTGGCCGTTGGCCTGCTGGGCGGCGATGAGGCTGTGCCAGGCGCGGCGGCCGGCCGGCGTTTCGGGGTACCAAAAGCACGATCCGTGGTCGCCTTCGATGACAGTCAGCGTCCCGCCGGGGCGGAGGGTGCGTTTGAGTTCTATGAGGGCGGCGACGGGGTCGTCGAGGTGTTCCAGCACAAAACACACAAAAACGTGGTCAAACGACGCATCGGCAAACCGCAGACGGTGGATGTCGGCCTGCTCAAACGTGACCCGCTCAAAGCCGGGGGCGTCTTTGAGGCGGCCGGCCGCGGCAAGCGATGTTTCGGAGATGTCGATGCAGGTAAAGACCGCCTGCGGGCTGCGTTTGACCAGCAAGCGGGTTTGTGCCCCGACGCCGCAGCCGGCCTCGAGCACCTTTGCACCAGCCGGATAGGATGTATCCGAATGCAGCATGTCCTCTAATATCTCGGCCTGCTCATACAGCCGCTGCGTCTCACGCGATGAATAACCATGAACATACGCCATCACACGAAGACCACCTTCCTGT
>DSDR01000013.1 GCA_011048645.1 Phycisphaerales bacterium | reverse complement strand
GGCCTTGAGCATCCGCACTTCGTTGCCGTGCCATTGTTCCGAATAGACCAACAGGGCGTTGGGAACGGCTTTCTGGATTTTGTAGCAGAGATACAACAGCGGAATATTCGGCTCGTCGGTCTTGCGCAGGTCGATCGGTTCAAAGCCGCCGACGGTGACCTCGCCGAACAAACGGGCCGAGCCGCTTTGTCTCGGATCAATCGGAAAAACCGTGTCAAAACCGTGCCCGACATCCACCCGCAGACCAAAGCCCAGTTTCGTCAGTTCAATACCGATTTGAGCAAGCGTATCAATATTGTCAAAGTCACGCATATTGACCATAAAGCTGTCGAGCCACTCGCTCCATTCGCCGTCCCAGCCGGCCCGCCGCGTCAATACGCCTTTGTTGTTCAGGATATAGGCGGGAAAATGATAGTCATACTCCGCATTGGCGCGCGAAAAGTGCGACAGCATACACAGCAGAACTTTCATCCCCAGCGAATCGGCTCTCTTCCGCAGCCGCAGCAGGGCTTCCAGTCCCCCCAGATCGCGCCGCACCGTCTTGCCGTCCAGCACCGAAAACACCGACGGATCCGGTCCGGCCTCGCCGGCCCAGCCCAATTCGAGGGCCCCGAGCGGATAAATGCGCGTATAGCCTTCTTTGCGGAATTCCTCAAGCTGGTCGGCAATGTCATCGAATGTGCCATAGACGAACAGCCCGCGTTCGTCTCGGGCCGGACTGGAGTCGGGGTTCAGTTTCAGGTTCAGCGTGTCGGCGTAAAAGCTCAGCACCCGCTGGCCCCGCTCATCGGCCATGGATTTGATCAGCCCGCAGGAATTTTCGTGAAATTCTTCCCATTGCCAGGTTTTGCCGTCATTGAGCGAAAACTGAACGGCGTAGTGACACCAGCCGTTGCGTATCGGCAAGGTCGCTGTGAAACGAACCACTCCCCCGACCGGTCTGGAATGAGCCTGTTCCATTGGTACGGGTTTTTTACGATAGCCGTTCAGCGACCAGAGAATGCGCGCTTTGATGCGGTCGGTTCGAACGGTGCGGGGTTTGGGAATATCGACTGCAATGGTGCGGGGTTCCGAACGCAGGACTATGCGGTTGACGCGGCTGGGCGGAAACGTCGCCGGACGGTCGGTCAACAGGTCTTCAAGCAGGGCGCTGACCTCAAGGATAATCGACCGACAGATACCTTTGTCGGGGTTGTTCCAGTAATACAGCGCCGAATACAGCAGGCGACGCGCTTCTTTGACGTGCTCTTTACGCCGAATCTTTTGCTGAAGCTGCTTGACGGCGAGGCTGACCTCATGTACATCGTCCGACAGCAGCATCGCTTCCAAAGCGGCAAAGCCTGGCTCTTTGTTGTAAAAGTTCAATCGGTCGATCCATTTGCGAAGCCATCGTCCGTGATCGTGAAAAATGTCGGTGCGAAGGTTCCGAAAGCGAATGGATCGGCAGGCCGAATGAGCCGACATCGCGTCAATCGTATCAGGCGTACAGATGCGCACGGCCTTGAGCAGATTGCCGGGCAATTGGTACACGATGACCAGACTGTTTTGTTCTCGATAGAGCGACTTAAAACCCATGAGCACGCGTTCAGCCTGGCCGCTTTTGACCGGAAATGACGGGCTGAGCTTGCTGACTTCTTCTGCCAGTACGGCTTTGATCTTGGGACGCAGTCGGCCTTTGGCGCCCTTGGCCGCCAGAAACAGCGCGACCACGGCGTCCGTTTTAGCCAGCCAGTGCCAGAACTCATCCAATAAAATCAGATTGTCGGCCTGTCGGAGCGTTTCGTACCAATCCGGTTCATCAAAGGCGGGTGCGGCGGCCTTCATTTCCGACAGCGTTCCGGCCAGGATGTCTTTGTGCGATTGCAAAAATCGCAGACTGTGCAGCCGCACCTCGGTCATGTGCAATTCAGGATGACATAAGTGATAAAATACCCGTTCCAGCACACCGACCAGTAAACGATGACGCTGCGACAGTCGGCGTTTTTCCGGCCGCAGCAGTTGGAGGTTCATCACGATTTCGTGCGGCATCAGCCGCGCGGCGCCTTGGTCAAACGAATAGAGACGAATTTGTATCTTTTGCTGAGTAAGCAGTTTATAGAAAGACGGCGATTCTTTTTTCAGGCAGGCCGCTGTGTCCAGAAGGGCGGTTTCAAGAATCAGCCGTTCGTCCTCGGCAAGCTGTTCAGCAGCGTTTTCGGAGCTGATGAAATGAACTCGGCAAGACGCATCAAAATGGAACACCAGTACTGTGTCCATTACTTCCCAACGTATTCATGATCAGTGTATGTTTTTCAAGAGCCGGCTCGCAATCGTCCCTGAAAACTCGTTAAACCGTCTATGATTATAGACTTGCTGATTTTGTTTTCAAGTTTTTTCTCAAGGAATTCTCTTGTATTCAGTCTGTCCGAGCAGATACAATAAAAGAATGTGAAGTCAACAGACAACAAACTTTTTTGGGAGAAATCAAATGAGACGTGCAGTCAATTTGTCCATTATTATGTTAAGTGTTGTTTTTACGGCCAGTTGCAGCAAAAAAGAAGAACCGGCCCCGCCGCCTTCCCCGACAGATTCCCAACAGCAAGCCCACAATCTGACCGAGCAGATGGGTCAATCCGCAAGACAGACTACTGAGGCAGCCAAAGAGGCCGTCACTGAAGCCGTCGAAAAGGTTAAACAAACCTTCACGACGACTGTTGATCTGGACAAAAGTGTGTCCGCCCTGAAAGCCGAGGCCGAACAGATGGACATCGCCTCCCTCAGAGAGGTGGCCGGCAAGTATAAGGACGCGATGGTCGCCAAGCAGGATGAGATTAAATCGCTTACCGAGAAACTCAACGCGGTTCCGCTGACCCAAAAGCTCGGCCAGGAAGCTCAGCAGATCACCACGGATCTTCAGGGGTTAACCCAATCGCTCAGCGCCCTGAAAGAACGGTTTGATGTGTATGTCGCAGCCATCAAAGACAAGGGCGGCGATGTCGGCGACTTGTCGCTTTAATGCCTGTAGATGTTGTGGACAAACTACATCTCTTGCTGGACGGCGAATTAATACGTTGACTTCGTCGTCGTGTTGGGTATAATGCACGTGTTCGCTGGGGGTGGTTTGTCCCTTTTCGGAACGGGGACGAACCTGAGAAACACCCTTCGAACCTGATCAGGCCGTCTGCACGCAGTAATATATGTTGCGTCAGATCAACCTGCGTAGGGAAGCGAGTTTATATACGATAAAAATTTCGAAAATCGCTTCCGAACAGTGAAGCGATTTTTGTTTTTTTAGGAGTCTTGAACGATGGCGACACAATTGGAATTGGCGCGACAGGGACACATCACCGACCCGATGCGCCGCGCAGCCGAACGGGAAGGGCTTGACGCCGAGACACTGCAAGCGGAACTGGCCGCCGGTCGATTGGTCATTCCGGCCAACACGATTCATCTGGCCGGCAACCTGGAGCCGCGGGCCATCGGCAGGGCGGTTTCCTGCAAGGTCAACGCCAACATCGGCTGCAGCAGCGTCCGGTCGTCGCTTGACGGCGAGATCGAAAAAATGAAAGTCGCGCTGGAAGCCGGCGCCGATGCGATGATGGATTTGAGTACCGGCGGCGACCTGGATGATATTCGTCAAAAGCTGCTGGCGATTTGTCCGGTTCCGTTCGGCACAGTGCCGATTTATGAGGTCATTGTCGGACGCGACGTCGAACAGATTGATCACAAAACCATCCTTCAGGTGATTGAAAAACAAGCCCGACAGGGGGTGGATTTCTTTACCATTCACGCCGGCTTGCTCAGAGAACATTTGGATTTGCTCAAGGATCGCGTCTGCGGTATTGTCAGCCGCGGCGGGGCGCTGCTGGCCAAATGGATGACCTGCCATAACCGGCAAAACCCGATGTATGAACTGTTTGACGAGTTGTGCGCGATCATGCGTGAGTACGATGTGTGCTTTTCGCTGGGCGACGGACTGCGGCCGGGCTGCATCGCCGACGCCACCGACGTCGCCCAGATTGCCGAGTTGCGAACGCTGGGCGAATTGACTCAGCGGGCGCAGGAAAACGGCTGTCAGGTGATGGTCGAAGGCCCCGGCCATGTGCCGTTCAACCAAATTCAGTACAATATGGAAATTCAGCAGGAAATCTGCAACGGCGCACCTTTTTATGTCCTCGGCCCGCTCGTTACCGATATTGCACCCGGATATGACCACATTACCAGCGCGATCGGCGGCACGGCGGCGGCTTTTTACGGCGCCTCGTTTTTGTGTTATGTGACGCCCCGTGAGCACCTGGGCCTGCCCAACACCGACGACGTTCGAAAGGGCGTCATCGCCTCCAAAATCGCAGCTCATGCCGCCGATGTGGCGCGCGGATTTGGCAATGCGGCCCGGCGCGACCGCGAGTTGAGCACCGCACGGGCGTCGCTCGACTGGCAAACCCATCTGGACTTGGCCATCGACCCGTTGACCGCACGGAGCATGTTCGAGGAGGCCTGTCGGCAGAGCCGAATGCCCGCCGGCACGCGAGGGGAGGATTACTGCACGATGTGCGGGCGGGAATGGTGCAGTGTTCGCATCAATAAAGAGCTAAAAAGTCGCGTCAAAACGTGATTTTCAGTGATGATGGGGCGTTATCGGAAAAATCGCTTTTTTTATGCGGTTTTTTTGATAAGATACACCCCGCTTTGGAGAGGTGTCGGAGTGGCTTATCGAGCAGCCTTGGAAAGGCTGTGTAGGGCTTGTCCCTACCGCGGGTTCGAATCCCGCCCTCTCCGATCTTTTTTTATTTGTGAACCAGGGAGGCTGTGCCCACGCTGTCAAATGCGATCTCCAACAATCCCGCGTGGGCGTGGACCAAGCTGCGCGGCTCGCGGCCGGACCATAAAACATCCCCGTTGCTTTGATTTTTTCCAAAAATTCCTCTTGTCGTCCGCCCCCATTGTTGACTATAATACCTCCACAGC
>DSDR01000240.1 GCA_011048645.1 Phycisphaerales bacterium | reverse complement strand
CGAAAACTTGAAGGCTTCCTCGACAACAAATCGGTGGTGTGAACTGCTCTGTCAAACGCCGCACGAATACAATGTACCGGAATTCTGAATTCTGAATTCTACATTCTAAACGCCGACCACGGCGATGCCGAGTTTGTCGGCCAAAGCCAGGGTGTCGGGTTTGTCAATGATGAGGGTGCGATCTTTCTCCACGGCCAGACACGCGGCGTTGTGGCGTTTAAGGCTCTCGATGGTCTCCGGCCCGACGCAGGGCACGTCAAACCGCATATCCTGGTTGGGCTTGGCGGCTTTGAGCAGCGACCAGCCGCCTTTTTTGCACAGCGCCCCGGCCCGCTCGATCATCTCGGCGGTCCCTTCGATGGCCTCGACGGCGATAATCTCCCGTTCGCGCACGGCGATGGCCTGCCCGATATCCAGTCGTCCGATCTCCAGCACCATCGGCCAGCCGAATTCGATATCCGCCCGGACGTGGGCCGGCGGCTGTGTGCGAGTCATCACGCCTTCATGTGCCATATGGTCTTTGCAATACATCATCGAGTTCTCCAGAATAATCCCGCCGGAGGCAAATTCCTCGGCGATGGCGTTGAGCACCGAATCGTTGCGTTTATCCCTGCCCCGCAGCCGCACGTACCAGATGCGCAGCGCTCGCCAGTCGGGCAGATATTTCAGAATCCGCCACGGCGTAAAAATACGGGTTTTGGCCACGCGCCCGACCATAATCGCGCGGCTCACGCCGCAGCGGCGCAGCTTTCGCAGCCAGCCGCCCGGACGGGCAACCGCCCCGCAAAAAAACACATCGACATGCTTGGCCAAATCCGGCGAGGCATTGTCGGCCAGACCTACACAGACCACCTTCAATCCCGCCCGACGGGCGCCGTCGGCGACCATAAACGGCAGGCGTCCTTCGCCTGCGATCAGTCCCAAAACCGGAGTATCAGTTTCCGTCCGAGCCACGGTCGCGCTTTTCCATCCTGCGTTCAAGGTCTCTGATCTTCTTGCGGAGTTCCGGCAGGTACTCGATTAGGCTGTAGGCGCGTCGAGCCTTGCCGGCATCGATGGCCGGAGCGCCGACAAGGGTCGCCCCGTCGGGTACGTCGTTAATCACGCCGGCCTGCGCACCGATCCGCACGCCGTTTCCGATTTTGATGTGGCCGACCACGCCCGCCTGGCCGCCGAGGACGCAGTGATGGCCGAGGATAGCCGATCCGGATATCCCCACCTGCGGCACCAGCAGGCAGTATGGCCCGATCCGCGCGCCGTGGCCGATGGCGACCGCATCGCCGATCTTGCTGCCTTGGCCGATGACGGTGTCGTCCAGCGTGCCGCGTTCAATGGCGCAGCCAGCGCCGATTTCCACGTCGTCTTCCAAAACCACCCCTCCGATTTGCGGAATCTTGTGATGCACCCCTTTGTGTGTGGCAAAACCGAACCCGTCTTGCCCGACCGAGGCGTTGGATTGGATAATGACCCGATGACCGATGCGGCAGCCATCATAAATCACCGCATTCGGATAAAAAATACAGTCATCGCCGATCTGGACATTCGGCCCGATGCTCACGCCGGGGTAAAAATAGCAGTTGCAGCCGACCGTTACATTCTCGCCGATGCTGACAAACGCCGCCGCCTGAGTGCCTTGGCCCAAACGGGCCGAGGGGGCGATGTCGGCCTTGTCGGACACACCGACAGGTGGGTGTTCCCGATGGCCGTGCAACAGGACGACCACCTGCATAAAGGCGTAGTACGGATCGTCGGTGATGATCTGCACCGCCGAGGTCGTCACCGGCATCGATACCAGCACCGCCGCGGCCTGGGTGGCCTGCACCTTGGGGGTGTATTTGGGGTTGCTCAAAAAAGTAATCTGTCCCGGCCCGGCGTTGTCCAGCGTCGAGGCGGCACGGATGGCGACCGATTCACTGCCCAGTACCCGACCGCCGACATAATCGGCGATTTCTCTTACGGTTTTTGTCTGCATTCCGAATCATTTCTGTCTGAATAATCTCATTTTTCGCTGATTATAGCGATTTTTGTCCTATCGTCAAACGCCTGTGCTCGCGAAATCTTGACAAGGCGTGCAAGTGCGACTGCCTTATACCGGTTTGCCCTCGTGCTTAAACCGATCGAGCCATCGCAAGCGAAGATGATTGTCAGATAAATTTGTATAAATTCAAAATTTTTTTGGCTGAGTTTGTTCTGAAAAATAAAACATAAGTCATTTTATATAAATTATTTAAAAAATATCTGCTTCATTGAGCTTGACATAAATAAAAATTTAATTAGAATAGAAGAGACATTAGGGAACATTATTTGCTCAGAATTAAATTTGTGAGTCCTCCTGATGAGCCGGATGACACGATACAGTGTGAAGCGGTTTATACGCGTCGTTCGGACTCATTTGTGAGCGTTGAATACACAGGAGTATTTGTGGGATTTTACGTCGTCTATAACATGTTCTTTTGGCTTGTTCGGCGCGTTGTTTGGCTGATTGATTGGCGCGCCGTACGCCGCGGCGATTCCCGCGTGTGTATTTCGTTTGCTTATATCCCGAAGGGCTTGCAGCATCACAGTGCCATGTTGTTTTCCGGTATGTCGCCGCCGAAGTTTGAATGCCAGCTTCGTTAGTGCCCCGGCGGCAGGTCGGCAGCGTATCTGAATTGCCTTTCGTTTCGACTCGATAAGGATGCAGCGGAAAGTCTCTGCGCACAGCACATCACCGGACTGACCGTACGTTTGGCCCCAAGGACAAAGGTTGCGTCCTGCGCCCTACCCCGAACAGTCAGCCGGTTTATGCCGCCGATACATCGCCGACGAAATAAATCTTCTACACAACAATAATCAGAAAGCAACTGTTGCGTTGATACCGGAGGTTACAATGATGGTCAAATGGAGTATTTCCATAAGGACGCTGGATGAAGAATTGATTCATAAGAATATCATTGAAGCAGCGGATTTGGCAAATGCAAAACAACAATGTCTGAATATCTGCAAAGATCAGATTAAAGACAAGGACAAGCTATATCTTGAATCGCGAGGCAAAGGATGCTATGTGATTGTCTCAGACCTGGACGACGTCGGGCAGGTCAGAATTGAACGTATGAACTGACAGGGTTCATTAAAAAAACACAGGCCGACAGATGCCTTGTCCATAACGCATTGATGCGCAAGATGATAAAGCAGAAAAACCTGGTTTCACACGGCCTTTAAACTTTAATTATGAGGCGAAGCCCATGATCAAATGTGCAAATAAACCCAGTGTTATCAAAAGACCGCCGATTCTGTCGGAGATGGATTATTACCGACTATTATCCACGATTCAGCATGAAAAACAACGCGGCACAACCAGCAGACGACGTTTGAGCCGGTTCCGTCATCTGCTTAAGGATGTGCATATGTATCCGATCCGTTGGTTTCCGGTGGATGTCGTTTCAATGAATTCGGTCTTTGAGTTGACAGTCTCAGGCGATGCTCTGTATATCGTGCGGCTGGTCTATCCGCACGAGGCAAATTTTAAAGAGCGGAAACTATCCGTCTTGTCAAGTTTGGGGATGCGACTGTTCGGCAGACGAACGGGTGATTCCCTGCGCTGCGGTCAGCTTCGTATCGGAAAAATTTTGTATCAACCGGAACTGTACGACCAATTTGATTTGTAAGCCGGACGGTTTTCAGGCGATCCAATGGATTCGGGTACACAAAGCTGCCGGTTTTCTGAAAGATCACTGTCTGAAATTGAGGCAATATGATGAATAACAAGACACCATTCAGGACACATTACCCTCCGGCCGGTTGGCGGCTCTGTCGGAGATGCCCTGCCTTTCGATCCGGCTGCGGCCGCGTTGAGCGCCGTTCGGGAATGTGTGGACGTCCGATACCGACATCGCAAAGCGGCGAAACAGCCGCAGCAGTGACCCAGCGGCATTCAAGTTGACAGTCAATGTGTCTCCAGTTGCGTTGCACCCAGCTGGCCGCAGGCGGCTTTGATGGATCGCCCCCGGCGATAGCGGATGACGGCCTCAACGCCGGCGTTTGTCAGAATATCGGCGAATGCTCGAATTCGGCGGGGCGGTGAAGGGACAAACGGACAGCCGGCAAACGGATTCATCTCGATGAGGTTGACATGGACGTTGAGGCCTTTGAGCAGCTCTGTCAGCAGGCGGGCCTGGTCGTCGCTGTCGTTGACGGTATGAACCAGACAGTATTCAATGGTCATCCGCCGTCGGGTTTGCCGCTGGTAGTCCCTCAAGGCCGCCAGCAGCCGGCCAAGTGGGTATTTATGTCCGATCCGCATCAATCGCTGTCGGGTGGGATCATCGGCGGCGTGCAGCGAGACCGCCAGTCGGGGATGCAAAGACCACGCGGCCAGCTTGCTGATGCCTTCCGGCAGGCCGCAGGTTGACAAGGTAATCCGGCGAATGCCGATGTCGGCGCCGTGCCGGTCGTTGAGCAGTTCAACCGATCGCATCACCGCATCAAGATTGTCCAGCGGCTCGCCCATGCCCATATAAACGACGTTGTGGATCGTTCCGCACACCCGCTGAGCCTGATAGACCTGGTCAACGATCTCAGCGGCGGTCAGATTGCGTTCGAATTTCAGTTGGCCCGTCGCGCAGAACGCACAGCCCATTCGGCACCCGGCCTGCGTCGAAAGACACAGCGTATTCCGCCCGTGGTCGCTGAGCCGTACCGTTTCAATTCGACCGCTGCCGGGCAGATCAAAGACAAATTTTGTCGTGCCGTCCGGGTCGTGATGCTGTTCGGCAAGTTGTAACGCCGAAATGGAGTAATCGTCCTGAACCAACCGGTCTCGAAAGACCGCCGGAAGGGGAGTAACGCGCTTCAGGTCGGCAACGTGTTTTTGGTGGATAAACGAAAACAGATAGTCCGCCAGAAATGGCTTCTGACCATAAGAGGCAACCAGCCGACGCAGCTCGGCCGGGCAATATTGTTTCAGGTCTT
>DSDR01000012.1 GCA_011048645.1 Phycisphaerales bacterium | reverse complement strand
TTGTCAACGCACAGTCTGTTTCGTCGTCGGGGCGTCAGCCTGCTGGAGACGGTGCTGGCCGCGTCGCTGCTGGGCGGCGTGGTGATGACGATCTGCGGCCTGTCGGCCGGCAGCCTGCGCTCGGTTCGGCTCAATCAGGAGTACGAAAAGGCCTGGGATTATATCGAACGGCAGTTGACCCTGATTGATTTGGTCGGCGTGCAGGCGATGCAGCAGCGCGGTCAGACTGGCGGACAGTTTGAAAGTCTTGACGGGCGCATCTGGCACTGGAATGTGCAGATCGCAGAGACCGGCATTACCTCGCTGTACGATGTCGTGATGCGGCTCGAATGGGAAGAAAGCGGACGTGTAAGACGGCTTGAATGCCAAACGCGAATGACGGCTCGAATGGCCACGGTGGACCAAACGCAGGCGGCCACAGAAATGACCGATACCCAATCAACGACAACGCCGACGCAGGGAGCAACGCGATGAGATCGAAATGCGGCGGATTTACACTGGTGGAGCTGATGGCCGCTTCAGTCATCACGGCGTTTATCGCCATGGTGGCCGTTGGCGGGTTAATCAGCGTCACCAGCGCCCGCAGCAGCCTGGACGAAGTTACGGAAGTAATGGACGAGCTGCGGTACACCGCCGATCTGCTGCGGCAGGATTTGGCCAATGTGCATCGCGATCGACAGGAAATGCTGTTTGAAGGACTCATCGAAGACAGCGCCGAGATGGTCCTGCCGCGGCTTAGATTCAGAGCCATCGGAACATCCAAGGCTCGCCCGGCGCAGCCTGAAAGCGATGTGTACGAAATCGAGTACTTGTTCATCCCCGGTCAGGACGGCAAGAATCGGTTATGTCGGCGGGTCTGCCCGATTGTCGGGGTGGAGGAGGAACGCGACCAGACCGCCGGCGGCGTTTTGACCAAACTGTCCGAGCACATCTCCTATTTCGGGGTGCGCTATTTTGATGGCGCCGAGTGGACGAGCGTATGGCCGGTTGAGCAGCAGTTGCTGCCGACGCTGATTGAGGTGTCGATGGCCTCGCGGGTCGTTGAGAAAAGCGGCAAGGAAAAAATCTACGCCAAACAGGTCATCCTGACGTTTCCCCGCCTCGGCGACCAGACGGCGCTGGAAGAGGAAGATGAGGCGGTACTGGATGAAATTGAATTTACGGATCCTGAAGCGGGACTGGAATAAGAATGCGGCCAAAAGTCTATAAAACACGTTGTGCACGTCCGGCGCTGGCGCTGATTGCAGTGCTGTGGATCGCGGCGCTGATGATGGCGCTGGTCAGCGTGGCGGCCCAGACCAGTCTGCTCGACAGTCGCGTCAGTCAGATCGAAAACGAAAAGCAGCGCGCCCGGTGGGCCTGCCGAGCCGGCGTTGAAACGGCGATCGCACTGCTGCTCGAAGACGATCCCTCGTATGATGCGCTGACGGATTTGTGGGCGACCAATCCCCTCGAACTGGAGCAGTTGGATTTCGGCGGCGTCCGGGTGGATGTTCAGGTCGTCGATACCGCCTCCAAGCTGAATGTCAACGCGGCAACCCGCGAACAGTTGCTGGCGCTGCCGGATATGACCGAAGATACCGCCGACAGCATCCTGGATTGGATTGACGGCGACGACGAAATCCGCCCCGGCGGCGCCGAGAGCGGCTATTATCTCAATCTGGATATCGGCTACTGGGCGCGCAACGGGGCGATTCGAACCGATCGGGAATTGCTGCGCGTCAAGGGCGTGACCGAGGGGCTGTTTTACGGCGATCCCGAACAAGAGCTGCTCTCGGCGGATAACGAGGGATGGAGTCACTATCTGACGTGTTATTCGCGCGAGCGGAATGAGGACATCGACGGCAACAGGCGTATCAATATCAATCGCGCCAATCAGCAAAATCTGACCAACGATCTTGGTCTTTCGGAAGGCCAGGCGCGATGGATCACGGAAAATCGCCCCTTTCGGCAATTTACAGATATGATCGGCCAGCCTTCCTCGGGTCAGACGACGCGTACGACGCCGATTCAGCCGGCCGCTCAGCCCGCACAGCAGACCCAGCCGGGTCAAAGGCAGCCGGCTCAGCAACAGGAACAGGCGCCCGCCGAGCCGCTGGATACGGCCACGGTATTGGAACTGGCCGATAAGGCCACCCTGACCAATCGCCGCACGCTGCCCGGCCGAGTCAACATCAACACCGCCGGCGAGGTGGTGCTGACGGCCTTGTTTGAGGGCAATCGGGAATTGGCATTAAATGTGATTACGGCCAGAGAAGGGCTGGGCGGCGTATTTCTGAGCCTGGCCGATTTGCAGCAGGTCGAAGGAATGACACAGGACAGTTTACAGCGCTATTTGGATCAAATGACGATTCGTTCAAGTATATATGAAATTCACGCGACGGCCGAATCGCAGGCGACGGGTCTGACCTGGCAGGTCCAGGTCATCGTTGATCGTCAGGTCGCGCAGGGACAGGTTATCTATTGGCGAGAAGGAATCAGCCGGTGAAGCAGACAGAACAGAACAGACAGACAGCACAACAGGCCGCCGGCCTGGTGATTTCAACCGGTGTGGGCAAGATCTGGGCGGCGATTGGTCAGCGTCGCAACGGCGGATTTGAGCGGGCGCACCATGCAGTATTTGAGTTGACCGACGGTCTGGACAACGCCCTGAAACGGCTGCTTGACAAGGCCGACGATGTGCATATGCCGGTGGTGATCGGGCTGGACTCGGCCCAGTTGCGGTACGTGGACATGTCGCTTCCGCCGGTTGAGGCCGCTCAATTGCCGCAATTGATCCGCACGCAGGCTGAGGCGCGGCTGCCGCTGGACGGCGACCGGATGCAGTTGGCCTGGCGGCTGGTCTCGTCGGCGCAGGGCTATGAGTGCACCGTCGCTGCGGCTCGACTGGATTCGACGGAGGCGGCCCTCGGACGGCTCAGCCTGAACGGCCGACTGTGTGCGATGGTGCCCGATGCGGCCGGCTTTGCTCAACTGAGGACGCGACTTTTTGCACCGACGCCGCAAACGTGTATTGTGCTTCGTCGGCGCAGCGATGGGATTGCGCTGATGCGGCTGAACGAAGCGACGACCCTGCGAAGTGCGGTGGTTCACGCCGAGACGGCCGATATCGCCGAGCGGCCGGCCTTGGTCATGCAGGATATTCAGATGGAACTGGAGACGATCGCGCAGAAACAGGATCGTCAGATTCCGCTTTATATCTGGCCGGAGAACGACCCCTTTATGCGCCGCACCGCCGAGCATCTTTCGCAGGCCGGCTGGCAGGTCGATACGCTGAAAGCCGACCGTGCCGCCATGGAGCAGGCTCATCTGGACGACGAACAGGACGACGCAGCGATGTTGGATGCATTCGGGCTGGCCATGCTCGGCCTGACGGATACGACCCCGGCGTTTGATTTTATGCAGAGCCGACAAATGGCCCGCACGGCCCAGGATACAGCGATGCAGCATAAAAAACGACTGCGCACGATCGCGGTCATCGCGGTGCTGGCGGTGTTGTGTGCGGCGGTCGCTTACTGGAGTTTGTTGCTGGAAGTGCAGCAGCTCCGTCGGGAACTGGCGGTGGAGGCCGACGGCGTCAAAGCCGAAACCATTCTTCAGCAGCAGGCCTATCAGGAGGCCGTTGCCCGCGCGCGGCTGGATATGCTCGAACTGCTCGACGCCATTCAGGACAGCCGCGACGGAATGCTGCTGGACAGCATCGAGTTCGAACAGGGCAAACCCGTCAAGCTCGTGGCCACCGCCGGCGGATACGAGCAGGTCTATGGATTTCAAAAACGCCTGGAAGACAAAGAGGGCGTTGCTCAGGTTCGCCTGATCGATCCGCGTCTGGATGAACGGACGCGGCAGGTACGGTTTACGCTGCAATTTCATTACAAACATTATACCAGGTAAAGACAATGAAACCGCTGACACAACGGGACAAACGCACATTAAAACTGACCGCCGTTGCGGCGGTGCTGATCGTGGGCTACTTTTTAGCCGCCGAGCCGGCGCTGACCTCGTATCGGGCGCTGCGCAGCGAACGCGATCAACTCAGCAAACAACTGGACCGTCTGACCGGCGTCCAGAGCGGCATCGGAGCGATACGCTTCAGGGAAATTATGGAGCGCGTGCCGGTGTTTGAGATGCCCGCAGACGCCGCGGAGCAGGGGGTGCTCTTTCGCGATGAACTGACTCGACAGCTCCAGCGAACCGGCATTCAGGCCCGCACGGTCCAGTTGCGCGACAACCGAGGCAAACGGCAGGATGGATACGCCTTTCTGACCGTCGATTGTCAGGGGCGATGCAATTATGAGCAGATGCTGCGGCTGCTGGGGGACTTGAAGCGAAATCCGTATTATGTCGGTATTGAAAAATTCGCCCTGCGCGTCGATACGCGAAACAGAAACGAGATGACCTTTCAGCTTGCCGTGTTTACGTATGCGAAATGAGAGCGAGGTAAATCATGAACGCATTACACATTATTTCGAAAATCCCGGCCACAGATCGCCTGCTGCGATGGGGCGCGATCGCTTTGCTGGTGTGGCTGGTGGTACTGGTCATTGGCGCCGGCGCCCAGAGTCTGCACAACACCGGCAAGGCCGCCGCGGCGATTCGTGAATATCAGCGCCTGAAGGCGGACGCCGCCCAGCCGCGCAGAGAAGCGGACGAAACGATTCAAAAACTTCAGCGAAATAATCTGTTTGTCGCGCCGCCGTCCCGAACACAATTGCCTCAGACGGTCGCCATTCTCGGCGACTCGGTCTTGGTTGGCGACCAATGGTATCGAGAAGGGCAGGAAGTGCAGGGCTATCTGATTACTCAGGTCGGCCCGGATTCTGTGAGGGTGGTCCGCGACGGACAGGAACATCGGCTGGTTCCCTTTGACGTCGAAGTCAATTACGGCCGGGCCGCCGCAAGCGGGCCTGCCGGAGGACGCGGACGGGACACCAGAGAGGGCCAGCGGGGGCCGCGCGGCGGCCGAGGCGG
>DSDR01000024.1 GCA_011048645.1 Phycisphaerales bacterium | reverse complement strand
CTGCGGGCAAACGCCGCATGGGCGATAATCCGCACGCCAACGGCGGCCTGCTCCGCAAGTCGCTGAAAATGCCGGATTTCCGCCAAAACGCCATCGATGTGCCTGCACCGGGCGCCGTTGAAGAGGAATCCACGCGGGTGATGGGACGATTTCTGCGGGATGTGATGAAACTAAACCCGAAGACGTTTCGTTTATTCGGGCCGGACGAAACCGCCTCCAACCGGCTGGACGCCGTGTATGAGGTGACCCGGAAAACATGGATGGCCGACATCCTGCCGGAAGACGAAGACGGCGGCCAATTGGCGCCGGACGGCCGAGTGATGGAGATTCTCAGTGAGCATACGTGTCAGGGCTGGCTGGAGGGGTATCTGCTGACCGGTCGGCATGGGTTCTTTTCGACGTATGAGGCATTTGCCCATGTCATCGACTCGATGTTCAACCAGCACGCCAAGTGGCTGGATGTGACCCAAAAAGACATTCCCTGGCGCGTCCCGATTGCGTCGCTGAATATCCTGCTCAGCTCGCACGTCTGGCGGCAGGATCACAACGGATTCAGTCATCAGGACCCCGGTTTTATCGATCACGTGGTGAACAAAAAGGCCGATGTCGTGCGGGTGTATCTGCCGCCGGACGCCAATACGCTGCTGTCGGTGACCAACCATTGTCTCCGCAGTCAGCATTATGTCAATGTGATTGTCGCCGGCAAACAGCGGCAGCCGCAGTGGCTGGACATCGAGGCGGCGGTCAAACACTGCACCGCGGGGCTGGGCATCTGGCCCTGGGCCAGCAACGATCAGGGCGGCGAGCCGGATGTGGTGATGGCCTGTTGCGGCGATGTGCCGACGCTGGAGACATTGGCCGCTGTCAGTCTGTTGCGGGAGCATCTGCCGGATGTCAAAGTACGCGTCATCAATATCGTCAATCTGATGAAGCTTCAGTCGCCCAGCGAACATCCGCACGGACTGAACGACAAGGATTTCGACGCGCTGTTCACCTGTGATAAGCCGATTATCTTCGCCTTTCACGGCTACCCCTGGCTGATTCATCGTCTGACCTATCGCCGCACGAATCACAAAAACCTCCATGTGCGCGGCTACGTCGAAGAAGGCACAACCACCACGCCGTTTGATATGACCGTTCTGAACCGGCTTGATCGGTTTCAGTTGGTCGGCGATGTCATTGACCGCGTCCCCAAACTCGGCTCTTCGGCGGCCTATGTCAAGCAGATGCTGCGCGACAAACTGGTCGAACACAAACAGTATATCACCAAACACGGCCAGGATATGCCTGAGGTGTTGAATTGGAAATGGAATTTGCCCGTTACCGACTACAGTGAGAAAACTTAAAAGGACCGCCGGAGTTAAGAAAGCACATACACCGGGGATCGGAAAAAGGGCACGTCGAGTTTTATCCGGCTGATGGACCGGTTGACATTGTTCCGGCGCCACCCCATCTGGATCATGTCCCGCCGCACCGTCCGCAGACATCGCGGCCCAAAGGCCGAGGCTGCACTATGACGCCTGCTGCGCAGGCCGGGGATATGGGGAGGTTTGTCAAATCTGTCCATTGAAGATTTTGTATCAGGGGATAAAATAATTTTAAATCAGGCGACAATTTCCCGTATGATGGGCTATTGCTTAGGGATGCAAAGCGGCGAGATGCTTAATTTGGAGTAAGTTTGTCTGTATTTTGATGTGCGAAGCCGATGACGAGCGAAAAAGTTCAATCCAATGATTTTTCAGGCGATAAGGCGTCATTTGTTGACCTGCTGATGGCCAATTATTATCGGATTCATGCGTTTGTGCTGAGCATGGTCCCCAATGACACGGACGCCGACGACATTATGCAGGAAACGGCGATGCTGATGTGGAAGAATTTTGACCAGTTTCAGGCGGGGACGAATTTTGTGGCATGGGCGGTGACAATTGCCAAGTTTCAGGTGATGAAGTATCACAAGCAGATCCGCCGCAGCCGGCTGGTACTGAGCGAAAAGACGTATGACCTTCTGATCGAAGACAATAAGGGTCTGGAGTCCGGTATTCAGGACCGTTTTCGTGCGCTGCGAAAGTGCATCCAGAGCTTGCCCCGGAAGGACCAGAATTTTATCGAACTGCGGTATTCCCGGGGCGCGACCGCCAAATCGGTGGCTCAGACCATCGGGGCGTCGGTCGGAGCCGTGTATCGGTATGGAGCGCGGCTGAACGACCTGCTGCTTCGGTGTATTCGACAAAAACTTGCGGTTGACGAGGCATAATGCAATTCAGCGAAGAATCCATTTGTGAGATCGTGCGTCTGCTTTTGACGAAGGCATTGGACGGCACTATCGAGCCTGACGAGGGCAGGCAGTTGGACGGTCTTCTGGCGGAGAATGCTATCGCCCGGCGGTATTACCTTGAATATATTCATCTTCACCAAGGGCTTCGGCGGCTGACGGAAGAGAAGGCGGCGTCGATTCTCAATGGCGACGAGGGGATTTTAGATCAGCGGCTGTGGGACGAGCTGGCGCAGAACGAGCGTCTGGCGGAGCCTGTGGCGGTTGCGGTTTCAGAGGCTCCGGGGGAAAAGTATTATGATTTCGGAGCGGCCTGCGCGGCATCTGTCCCCTGGTCGGCACGGGTGAACAAGTTGGCTCTTTATACGGCGCTGGTATCGGCGGCGGCGTTGTTTTTGGCGGTTTGTTATCTGCTTTTGCTGCCGCCTGTTCCGCCGATCGTGGCGACGCTGTCGGATGCCATCGAGTGCCGCTGGGCCGAGGGAAGCAAGATGGCGGGCGTTGGGCAGGATCTGCGGGCGGAGTGTTATACGCTGGTGTCGGGGGCGATCAAGGCGCGTTTCGATTCGGGGGTTGAGGTGGTGATCGAAGGGCCTGCGGCGTTTGAGCCGCTGTCGGTGAACAAGATGCGGCTGACGGCGGGAAAGGCATTTGCCCGCGTGCCGAATACGGCGATCGGGTTTACGATTGATACGCCGGAGTCGAGCGTGGTTGATTTGGGGACGGCGTTCGGGGTGTTCGTGTCGCCGGGGCGGGAGAGCGAGATTCATGTGCACGACGGGAAGGTGAATTTGATTGCCGGGTCGTCGGGGCAGACGCAAACCAGCGAGATCGTGACGCGGCTGGAGGCGCGGAAAGTGGACGGCGTGGGCGGACGGATCCTGTCGGCGGCGTTTGAGCGGTACCGGTTCATTCAGGAGATCGCGTCGAACGAGAATCGCATTTCTTACGGCCCGCCGATCAGCGTGGTCGATCTTGTCGGAGGCGGCGACGGATTTGTCCCGGTCGGCCCCACCCGTGAGGGGATCGATCCGGCGACGGGCGAGATCCATCCTGCGGTTCGGCGGGATTTCGGGCGCGAGGGGGCGGGACGTTTTTCGCCGGTTCCACGACGGCGGTTTATCGATGGGGTATTCGTGCCGAACGGTGCGAGCGTTGTCAGTTCGGCCGGACATGTGTGCGATGCGTTTCCTGCGACGGCGGGGACGTTCTGGAGCGATATAACCACCGAGCCGCTGGTACACCATGTCTCGCTGGATGAGGCGGGCGAGGTGTTGTATGAACAGTATTTTCCGGCGACGCTGAGCGACGGCGCCGTGTCGTTTCGGCAGGAGGTTCCGCGGCTGCTGCTCCATTCGAACGCGGGGATCACGGTCGATCTGGATGCGGTGCGCCGGTCTTTCAAGGGGTCGCAGATCGTGCGGTTTCGGGCGATGTGCGGGACTTCGGTCAATGCGCCGGCCAAGATGCGGCAGGAGTTCTGGGTGCTGCTGGACGGGCGTGCGGCGTTTCGCTGTCGTTTGACGGAGACCTCGCGGCAGCCGCAGGAGATCGAGGTTATGATCCGGCCGTCGGATCGGTTTTTAACGCTTGCGGTGACGGACGGGGGCGACGGGACGAGTTTTGACTGGGGGCTTTTCGAGGCTCCGCGGCTGGAGATGGCGCCGAAGGGGTTGGACTAATACGGAATACAACGTGTAAGTTGGCGAGCGATGATAAAAATAACATTCACATTATTATTGTAAGGAGAGTCAGATGAAAAAGGTATGTGTGTTGTTAGCGTTGGTCGCGACGGCGTCTTCGGTGTGGGCCGGGGAGATCGACGCGGACGGGTATTATGTGATGGATTCGCTGGAGCTGTCGGGATTTAACGGGGCCGTGGCCGATACAACGACTTTGGCGATCAACGGCGCCGACGGGACGATAACCGGCGTTTCGTCTGCGTCGAATTCGTGGTGGCTTCAGTTCGATCCGACGGATCGCAGTAAACTGCCGACCAGCATGGCCGGCGCGATCGGCTGGAAGCTGACTTTCAAGAACACTTCGACCATCGGATTCCAGTTAACGTTGGGCGTGGGGAATCCGACTAACTGGTGGCAGGTTGGCAACGGGGTCTGGCTGAATCCCGGTCAGACCGGAACGGCTATGTTGACGATTCAGGGTCCCGAAGAGGTTCCCAATATCTTTCTGATTTTTGCCGGTTCTGCAGATCAGAATGTGTGGTCGTTTTCGTTTGTGGGTGTGGAAAACAAAACCAAGCCGTGGAATCCTTCGCCGAAAGACGAGCCGGCGGGGGTCTCGGCCGTTGTCCTTCCGGAAACGGTTCTGACGTGGAACACGGCGATGGTCAAGGATCCCGACGAACGGCCCAATCCTGCCATCCGGAAACATTATGTGTTTGCGAATTTTGCCAATCCCTCCGATCCCAATCTTGTTTACGTCGGGGAAGTGGAAGCCGGCGATCCTGTCGCCGCATCCGCTCAGTATCCGGCTGATGGCAGCACCTTATCGTTGCAGCCGCTGACCGTTTACAAATGGCAGATCAAAGAAGGGCTTGATGACGGAGCAGGCGGTGTGTACCCGTACAGCGATCCGAATGGTTTGATTGAAGGCCCCGTCTGGACCTTTAAGACCGCCTCCAACGAGCCGATCATTTTATCCGCTCCGGACTATACCGCGGTCGCTCCCTCCGAAACCGCCGTCCTGACCGCGAATT
>DSDR01000020.1 GCA_011048645.1 Phycisphaerales bacterium | reverse complement strand
CATCTATCTGTGTCAAGCGTAAAAATGAAAAAATTTCAAAAAAACGAATCGATCTGAAGCGGTGCGTGGCGGATCGGGTGTTCAGCCGAGGATGAGTTTGACGGCTGAGGCGGCGGCCAGGAGCAGGGCTGCGGTGTTGAACAGTTTTTGGGGGATGCGGTTGAGCAGGAGGATGCCGAGGATCGCCCCGACGGCCACCGCCGGCAGCAGCAGCAGGTTGGTTTGCAGCGAGGCGGCGGTCATGAGCCGCTGCTGGGCATAGAAAGGCGCCTTGATCCAGTTGACCGCGAAGAAAAACCACGCGCTGGTACCGATGAACTGGTGTTTGGGCAATCGCATCGCCAGCAGATAGAGCGTCATCACCGGCCCGGCGGCGTTGGCCAGCATCGTCGTCGCCCCCGCGGCGACCCCCATAAACGGGGCGAAGGCCGGGTGATGCGGCACGTCGTCGGGGTTCTGTTTGGCCGACAGCGACCGACTCCGCAGCAGAATCATCGCCAGGACGATACCGCCGATGACCGGAGAGAACCGCTGATTGTCCAGCATCCGCAGCAGAACAAACCCGACCGCCAGCCCCGCCGCCGTCCAGGGCAGCAGCCGCAGCAGATGCGACCATTGGGCATGGCGGCGATACCAGCCGACAGCGAACAGGTCGGCAAAAATCAGCATCGGCAGCACCAGCCCGATCGATTCACGCGCCGGCACCGCCATCGCCGCCAGCGGCACGGCCAGAATGCCCGCACCGGGAAGGCCCGTCTTGGCCAGACCAATCAGCAGGGCGCTGCACGCCAAAGCGGTCCATTGCAGCGGTTCAAGAGCAAGCGGGTTCATCATGACCTGCGTACGTGATGTTAACAGTGAGCCGCCAGGCGGCTACAGATTCCACGCCCGGGCAAACGCGGCGAAACTGCGGTCGTAGGTCTTTTCCACCGCGTCGGGAAAACAGCAGGCCGGAAGCTGCTTGCTCTTGAGGTGATATTGCAGACAATCACAGCAAACCCCCTTGCGGGGACATGGATCATACGTACAATTACAAAAATTCATATTTCGGTCTTTTTTGCATTCCATCGTTGTTTCCTGAAGATCATTCAATGAGTTTTACAAAGGGTTTCCATTTGAGTTAAGAAAAATGCAGCTCTACGATTTCTTTATCGGTCAGGATGTGGTCGCGGGGCACGTTTTGGCCGTCGTGGATGCCGGGGGCGTTCCAGGCCCGGGCGCTTTTGAGCGATTCGGCCAGTTGGCGATGAATCAGCGTCGCCAGGTCCTGCACATCGGAGCCGCGCGGCAGCGTGAACGGCTCATTCATATCCGGTTCACGACCGGGTTTTTTGGCGTAAATCCGCACCACATCGAGCATTTCAAAGACCCGCTTGGCAAACACATCCAGCCCGTGACCGGTGGACGCGGACACCTCGATATACTCAAACGGCCGCTCGGTCAGCTCTTTGAGGGTCTCCAGCGTGCCGGGTGGGGCGAGATCAGCCTTGGTCGCAATCACAAACGTCGGACGAGCCAGATAATTGGCCGCATCGTCCTGATCGACCGTCGGATCCAGCATCAGCCGATGGGAATCAAGGTAGCGGGTGCAGACCTCCATCTGTTCGAGCACCTCGCCGGCCAAATCAATGACAATGGCCAGCAGATCCGCCCCGCGACAGGTGTTGACGAACCCCGGCGCCGCATACTCGGCGGTGATCGGCGGCGTATCGACCAGCTGAATCTGCACATCCTCATGCAGCATCATCCCCGGTACGGGCTTTTCGGTGGCAAACGGATAATCGGCGACATTGACCGGCGCATTGGTCAGGGCGGCCAAAATCGCGCTCTTGCCGGCGTTGGGCATGCCGACCAGCACCACCTGTCCGGCGCCGCTGTGGGGGACGTGAAACACGTCCACATGCCGGGCGCCGCCTTTTTTGCCGATGGTTTGAATCTCATCCTTGAGCTTGCTGATGCGGCGTTTCAAGTCGGCCTGCATGCTCTCGGTCCCCTTGTGCTTGGGGATGGTGCGCAGCATCTCCTCCAGCGCCGCCAGCCGCTCGGTATCGCCGGCCGCGGAGCGAAACTTCGCCTCGGCTTTCTTGTATTCCGGTGTCAGATTCGCAGGCACAACACGATCCGCTGAACAGGGGTTTTCAATTCACATCATCCGTCAAAATGAGGGTATTTTTATACCGCAAAAGCCGTTTATCGTCAAGGGCAAGCAGATAACAAAAAAACGACCCGGAAGGTCGTGTGACTAAAAAAACGCCGGGGCGCGGCCCGGCGTCTTGTGTAAACTCCATTTACGGTGTCTTATGTCTTGGTCATCGACTCAGCACAATGCCATAAAGCTGGCAATAGCGAGAATCAAAATCTTCTTTTTTGTCGCAAAGAACGGAACCCAAAAACGATAGTAATAGGTCTTCATTGTCATCTCTCCGAAAAAAACAGCTTTTCAGAACCGTTGAACCCCCCATGACCGAAGCCATGATCTTGACTACACCGGCAGTATAGCCCATTTTCGACAAAAATTCAAGAAAAAGCCGCCTTTTTCAACATAACCACTTTTATTACAATAACTTACAAGAGGCTTGGTGCGATGTTTTTTTGACCTTAACGTCGTATTATCAGCACTGAAAAACACGATTTGGCGACGTTGCGTTCAATAGAGACGTCTAACATAGCGAGAGGCTCCTTTTTCGATGGCTGCGAAAATGTTGCTTGCCGGATCGCAGCCGATTCGCTACTATCCGCTTGCCGTTATCGATGGGGCAGTTGAATCAACATCACAAGATTGACCAATGATAAAAAATCAGTTTGCGACATTTCAATGGATCGGCGGCCTGCTGGCAGCGACGATTTTTCTGTCGGCGTTTTTAGTGTTTCAGATCCAGCCGCTGATGGGACGGTATATCCTGCCGTGGTTTGGGGGGATGCCGGAGGTGTGGACGGCGTGTATGCTGTTTTTTCAGGTGTTTTTGTTGGGCGGATACGCCTATGCACACGCGCTGCATCGTCTGCCGATGCGGCAGCAGGCGACCATCCATACAGTTCTGGTACTGGTCGCGGCGGCCACGCTGTCGGTGATTCCCGATGCCGCGATGAAACCGACGCCGGCCGACGTGCCGGTCGTCCGGATTTTGTGGATTTGTGCGGTCTGTGTAGGGGCGGCGTATTTTGTCCTGACCGCCACCAGTCCGCTGGTGCAGAGCTGGTTTTCGCAGGCCCTGCCGGGACGCGACCCGTATCGGCTCTATGCGCTGAGCAACATCGGATCGCTGCTGGCGCTGGGCAGTTTTCCGTTTGTGTTTGAGCCGCTGCTCAGCCGCGACGCCACGGCGGCGGTGTGGTCGTGGGGGTTTTACGGATACGCGGCATTGGTCGTGCTGTGCGCCGCGGCGCTGATCCGGATGAAACGACAGCAGGCCGTGGCCGGAAATCAGAAGACAGAGACCAGAGGGCAGAGGACAAAAAAAGGCCGTGCGGCGGACAGAGCACAACCGGCACGTCGTGATTGGGTATTCTGGCTGCTGCTGCCGATGGCGGCCTCAGTCGAGCTGCTGGCAGTCACCAACAAGGTCACACTGGATATTGCCGTGATTCCGTTTTTGTGGGTGCTGCCGCTGAGTTTGTATCTGCTGTCGTTTATTTTGTGTTTTGACCATCCGCGATGGTATCGGCGCGACTTGTTTTTGCTGCTGCTGATCGCAGGCATCCTTGGACATGTCTGGGTCGGACGCAAGGCTATGGATATGCATGTGGCCACGATTATCACGATCTATGCGGTGCTGCTGTTTGCGTGTTGTATGATCTGCCACGGCCAGCTGTATCGGCTGCGGCCGGCCAGTGGTCATCTGACGCATTTTTATTTGATGATCGCCCTCGGCGGGGCGCTGGGCGGGGTCTTCGTGGCGGTCGCAGCACCGCTGATCTTCAAAACCTATCACGAACTTCATCTGGGGATACTGGCAACGGTATTGTGCGTGCTGATGTGCGAAAAGGACATCTCACCGGCGCTGGCCAAGCGGCGACCCTGGTGGGTGGCAGCGCTGTGCCTCGGCGGCGCGGCGGGAATCGTATTACAGGGTCAGCGGCCCGTGGGCAATCAGCGCATCCTTGAGATGAGCCGCAATTTCTTCGGGGTACTGACGATCCTTGAAGAAAACCCCGACGATCCGGCCCAGCACAAGCGGCTGATGCAGCACGGCTCGACCTTTCACGGCCTGCAATTTATCGCCGCCGACAAACAATCCCTGCCGACATCGTATTACAGCCCCGAAAGCGGCGTCGGCCTGCTGCTGCGGCACTGGCCCAAGGAGTCGCCGCGACGCATCGGCGTGGTCGGGCTGGGCGTCGGCACGATTGCCGCCTATGGCAGCGAAGGCGATCGTGTGCGATTCTATGAAATCAACCCCGAAGTAATACGGATGGCGCGTCAGTATTTTTCCTATCTGGACGACAGCGACGCCGAGATTGACGTTATCCTGGGCGACGCTCGGCTGAGTATGACCTATGAGCCGCCGCAGCGGTATGACGTGCTGGCGCTGGACGCCTTCAGCAGCGACGCGATACCGGTGCATCTGCTCACCGCCGAAGCGTTTGAAGTGTACCTGTCGCATCTGGCCGACGGCGGCGTGCTGGCGGTGCATCTCTCTACGCAACATCTGGACTTACAGTCGGTGATCTGGAAGCTGGCCGAGCATTTTAGGTTGACCAGTCGATGGATTGAAACCTTTCCGGACGACGACGCCGGCGCCATGGCCTCGGACTGGATTCTGCTGAGCCGCAACGGTGATGTTCTGAACGGGGACATTTTTCGCCGTCGTCAAAGCACGCCGTACGCCGACCTTGATCGCGTACCGTTCTGGACCGATGACCACGTCAATCTGCTTGGGATCCTGAAGAAAAAGTCCTACTGAAATACCGTATCCTAAAAAATCATCCGTCTGATTTGAACACATTATCGGGCTTTTCTAAAAGAAACCTTCGGCGTTATCGGACACTG
>DSDR01000102.1 GCA_011048645.1 Phycisphaerales bacterium | reverse complement strand
TTCAATGCACGGCTGAATCGAATGATGCCGCGAAAAATTGACATCTTCGATATGCGACAGGGGATTGCAGCCAAGAAGCTGCTTATCGAATTCGATTATATCGACGTGCAGTAACACCATTGCCCTGTTCAAAGCCCGCGACAAGCGGGCTTTTTGCTGCGCGGTTGACGGGGACAAGCGGCCCGTCGAAAGAAACAGAATGTGTACCACCATAAGCGCAGTCTTTGATTTTTCCTTTGACATCACGGGTCAAAACGCGCATTTTATATGAAAGTTCAAATAAAGATACAGATATTCATATATGAATAAATATGCCGTTCCCAATTTGAGAAAAGCGATCCTTGTGCTGAAAATGCTGGCTTCAGCCGAACAAGGGATCTCTGCGGTTCAAATAGAGCAGCATCTGGGCATTCCTCGCACCACCGCTTTTCGGATACTCAAAACGCTGACTCTTGATGGGATGATCGATAAAAAAGGCTCTCTTTTTTATGCCGGTGCAGGGCTTTTGGAAGTGGGGTTGATGGCATTACGCAAATCGCAGTTGCGTGAGTCGGCTGTGCCTATTTTGCAGGGATTAACGGGGCAAACCGGCCTGACCTCACATTTGGCGGTTCCCGGCGGCTGGCACTCGCTGATCCTTGAGGTTTGCGACAGCACCGAGCCGATTCGCGTCGCCTCGCGTCCCGGAACGCTGGCCGATCTGCACTGTTCAGCAACAGGCAAACTTTTTTTGGCGTTTTGTTATACGGACCGCCTCGAAGCGTTCTGTCGTGAGGTGCGGCCTCAGCGACGGACCGAGCACACAAAAATCACGTTTGAGGATCTGCAGCGGATGGTAAGCGATGTTCGGCAGTGCGGCTATGCGGTCGATGAGCAGGAATATCATCCCCATGTCCGCTGTATGGCGGCGCCCGTGCGGGATATCCGCGGGCAGGTTGTTGCGGCGGTCGGCGTAACGGCGCCGACCAGCGTCTTTACGAAAGAACGGATGGACGAGATTGTCGCTGCGGTTGCCCATGCGGCCGCAGCATTGTCTTCGAAAATCGGACATAGCGGTTGAATCGGTCGAGAAACTCAAATTTAGGAGTTAAACCATGAAAGTACGAAGCGGACTGATGGGCATTTTGATGGGATTTTTTGGGGGGTGCGCCATAGCCGAGCAGACGGTCCAGTTGCCGCCGGAAGCCGAGCCGGCGGCGGTCAAAGCGGTGATGACGAAAGTGGCCGACTGGCAGCTTGCCAATCCGGGCCGACATCATCCGGCCCACTGGGCGCACGGGGCGATGTACGCCGGGTTTACCGCATGGGCGCACATGGCCGATACGGATAAGTATTATGACGCACTGCACGGTTTCGCAGAGCAAAATAACTGGCAGCCGCACCAGCGTATCTACCACGCCGATGATCACGTGGTCGGTATCATGTATCTTGAGATGTTCAAACGCTTCAAAGCTCCGAAAATGATGCAGGGAATCAAGGATCGTTTCGATTATATCCTGGCCCATCCCTCGACAAAAACACTGGAATTCAAAAAAGCGCGCGATTCCGGCCTCAGTTACGGCGGCGCGTTTCACGGCGAAGATCGCTGGTGGTGGTGCGACGCATTGTTTATGGGGCCGCCTGTCTGGACCAAACTGGCCAGGCTTACGGGCGATCGGCGGTACCTGGACTTTATGAACAAGGAGTGGTGGGCGACAACGGATTATCTGTACGATACCGAGGAGCATTTGTATTTTCGCGATGACCGATATTTTGACCAGCGCGAGGCCAGCGGCGAGAAAATTTTCTGGTCGCGCGGCAACGGCTGGGTATTCGGCGGATTGGCGAAGGTGCTGGAGGAAATGCCCGCCGACTATCCCGACCGGCCCCGATATGAGAAGCTGTTCCGTGAAATGGCGGCTAAAATCATTGCCATTCAGCCGGATGACGGCCTCTGGCGTGCCAGCCTCCTGGATCCGGATAGTTACCCGACAAAAGAGACAAGCGGGACGGGCTTTTTTACCTACGGCCTTGCCTGGGGCGTCAATCACGGCTACCTGGATGAAAAAACCTATATGCCGGCGGTAATGAAGGCCTGGCAGGGGCTGGTATCGTGCGTCCATTCCGACGGCAAACTGGGCTATGTCCAGCCTATCGGAGGCGATCCGCAACGTAACGTCAATAAGGATCAGACGGAGGTGTACGGTGTAGGAGCGTTTTTGCTGGCCGGCAGCGAAGTGTATCAACTGGCGATGCGCAAAGCCGCACCGGCCAAAATGATGACGGTGGTCAATCCTCTCCTTCAGTTTCGTGATGCGGTTACGATCAGCATCGACTGGAGCGATGTCAGGGCTATACCCGGTATAACAAAAGACAACGTCGCGATATTTGATTTTAAGCACAAGCGTTTTTCGGTTACACAGCCGGTGGATAATGACGCTGACGGAAGACTCGATGAATTGCTGTTTCAGATGGATATGGCGCCTGGCGAAATCCGGCATGCATGGTTGATGAAACGTCCCGACGGTGTGACGACGCCAACGACGGAGAGTCGAACCTATTGCCGGTTTGCCCCCGACCGTAAAGATGACTTCCTGTGGGAAAATGACAAGGCGGCCTATCGGATGTACGGCCCGGCACTGGAAGACGAAACGATTACCTGCGGTATCGATGCGTGGGGCAAGAGCGTTCCGTATCCGGTCATGGATAAAATGCTCAAGGCGTATAACGAACGCGGCGTCAGCTATCACCAGGACCATGGCGAAGGCGGCGATTTTTACAAGGTCGGCAATACCCTTGGCTGCGGGGGGATGGCGCCGTTTGTGGATGGCAGGATTCGTCTGCCGCGCAATTTTGCCTCGTGGAAGATTATCGCCAATGGTCCGATTCGTTCCATTTTTGAACTGACTTACAAGCCCTGGCAGGCCGGTCCGTTGACGGTCAGCGAAGTCAAGCGAATTTCCATCGATCTGGGCAGCAATCTGAGTCGTATTGAATGTCGCTACGCCGGTGAAAATACCGATACTGTTCCGCTGGCCGCGGGAATCGTTCTGCAGCCGACCAGTAACAAGACCTGGTCGCGGGAACAGGCGATTGCGTATTGGCTGCCGACCGATCCGGATCCGAAGCTCGGCTGGATGGGATGCGGCGTCGTGTTCGACTCCGACACAAAAACGGAGGCGATCGCCGCCGACGGCCATTGGCTGCTGACGCTGACGCAGCCGATCAATCGACCGGTGGTGTATTATGCCGGTTCGTGCTGGGACAGAAATGAGGAGTTTAGCAGCTTTGATCAGTGGACGGATTATTTGAAAGCGTTTGCACAAGAACTGGAAACTCCTGTCAAGGTCACATTTCAGTAAGAAAGGAAAGTTGATGATGGAAGTACGTTATACTCCTGCACCGGAATCATTTTGTCGGATGACAACACAGGAAGTACGAGATAAATTTTTAATTGAGACGCTTTTTTCAGCGGATGCGATCACGATGGTCTATTGCGATGTGGATCGGGCGATTGCCGGTTCGGCGGTTCCGGTTTCACAGCCGCTGACATTGGCCAGTGCTCCCCAGCTTCGGGCGGATTATTTTTGTCAGCGTCGCGAACTGGGTGTGCTGAACATCGGACAGGCCGGGACCATTGCCGTGGATGGCAAGTCCTTTAAGCTGGCTCCGCTGGATGGTCTGTACATCGGCCGCGATTCCAAAGAAATTGTATTTACCAGCGATGATCCGAAATCGCCGGCGCGATTTTACCTGCTCAGTTATCCAGCGCATAAGGCGTATCCGACGGCGCATATCAGTAAAGACCAGGCCGCTCCGACGCATCTGGGATCGGATGTGGAATGCAACAAGCGAACGATTTACAAATACATTCACCCCGACGGCGTGAAAAGCTGTCAATTGGTGATGGGCTTTACCCAGTTGGCCGAAGGGTCGGTCTGGAACACCATGCCGCCGCATACCCACGACCGACGAATGGAAATATATCTGTATTTCAACGTGGCCGAGGATGCCCGTGTGTTTCACCTGATGGGCAAGCCCGATGAAACCCGGCACATCGTTGTCGCCGATAGACAGGCGATTATCTCGCCGAGCTGGTCGCTGCATTCCGGCGTTGGTACAAAGTCCTATGCGTTTTGCTGGGGTATGGGCGGCGAAAATCAGGCGTTTGACGATATGGATCATTTGAAGATCAGTGATTTGAAATAGGCAGAAACGGAGGTCGCAATGATTCTTGATCAATTCAAACTGGACGGCAAAGTTGCCGTCGTTACCGGCGGGGCCCGCGGACTGGGTCGGGCGATGGCCCTTGGACTGGCCGAGGCCGGCGCCGATGTGGCGCTGGTTGATATCCTGGATATGAGCGAGAGCCAGGCGCAAATTAAAAAGCTCGGACGCCGATGTATTGCCATCACCGCCGATTTGAGCGATAAAGGATGCGTGGACACTATTGTCCACACCGCGGTCGAGAAACTCGGCGGGCTGGACATCCTGTTCAACAACGCCGGCATCATTCGCCGTGCGCCGCTGACGGAGTTTACGGAAAAAGACTGGGATGATGTGATGAACATCAACATCCGTACGCTGTTTTTTCTGAGTCAGGCTGCGGCGCGAGTGATGATCAAACAGGGGCGCGGGGGCAAAATCGTTAATACCGCGTCGCTGCTGAGTTTTCAGGGCGGTATTTTGGTGCCATCCTACACCGCCTCCAAGAGTGCGGTGATGGGACTGACCCGGCTGCTGGCCAATGAGCTGGCGCCGCATCAAATCAATGTCAACGCCATTGCCCCCGGCTATATGGCCACCGACAATACCAAGCCGCTGCGCGACGATCCGGTGCGTAACAAGGCGATTCTGGATCGCATTCCCGCCGGGCGGTGGGGCGAACCGGAAGATTTAAAGGGCGCGGCGGTGTTCCTGGCCTCGTCCGCATCCGATTATGTCAACGGCTATACGATGGCTGTCGATGGCGGCTGGCTGGCGCGGTAAGACAGCCGCAGAGGTCGGAAGACAGAAGAC
>DSDR01000268.1 GCA_011048645.1 Phycisphaerales bacterium | reverse complement strand
TCCTCAAACCATTTCATCTGCCTGGGGTGAGGAAGGACGCTGCCGGACAGTTCAATTTTCTGAGCATGGTCGTAACCGTCAGGTATTTTGACCGTTTGCACATCATAACGGTCAGCACCCGCAGAACAGCACAGCGCCAACATCACCACCCAAAATACACCATACCATCGTCGGACCGATTGCGAAAACACACTAAATTCCTTTCTCTGTGGTTTCACTGACATTCAACATTGCGCTCTCAAAAATGATCCTAATCGCTGAACAAATTCTAACCGCAATACAACCGGCAGTAAAGACTCGATTGGATTATTCAAAAACCCTGCGCCGACACAGAAAATACAGGTTCCTGTGCGAGAGGCTGCGTTGGCAACCGCAGCAATACATCGCCGCACAGGAACCCTTTCCATAAATGCTGTCCATCTGCACCGAATAGACTGTATGTCAGCTCATATTACAGGCATTCCGGCACAATATTGCATTCCAGCCATCTTTGGGCAAAGGCAACAAAGTCGTACAGGTCGATACGGCAATCACGGTGCTCCGAACCGATTCCCGTAGGTCCGGCAATGTCGAATTCCGGATATTCCACACAAATTTCTTCGTCTGGCTCATGCTCGACGTACAGTTGCGCCACTTCATACGCATCCAGCGGATAACTCCAGATCCGGACGTCATCCAGCCGGCCGATATGCGGCACGCTTCCATCCGGCCATTCTGCGCCGAACATCAAATTCGCTGCATTGGGCTGCGGCACGCCGGCGCTGGTGGCCTGATTACGGAGTACCCCGTTGACATAGACCTTGCCTTGGCCGGCGGCGGCGTCATACGTGCCGGTCACTAAATACCAATCGCCGTCGGCAACGAGCGTATTGGAGTGAAGGTCGCCAAACGACTGACGCAGCGTATGGGTCGCCTGACCGGACGCATTTTTGGTCAGGATAAACCCGGTGGCGGCTCCCGGCTGGCCGCCCTGCTTGGACACATACGCGCCCCACGGGCTAACCACTTCGGTCTGCACCCAGGCGCTGACCGTATAGCCGCGCGGATAGAAATTGTAAAATTCCGCGGTGTCGGCGAGATTCACAACGTCAGCCGGATCACCGTACATCTCCAGCGCCGATCCGTCAATGCCTTCAACAAAGTTCGGATCGAATGCCGCACCGTGATATGCCGGCGCACCGGGATAGACCTCGCTGATCGAATCGTTCAGATTGCCGTCCAGCTTCCACCAGCCGACCAGACGTCGGGTCAGCAACTGAGCCGTATTTGAAACGGCGGGAACGTTCAGCGTGTTGTCCGCCACGCAGTGATAGAACCCTTCGTCGGCGACCTGCACATTCTCAATGACCAGCGTCGAAGCGGTTTGACCGCTCAGCGCTTCGCCGTTTTTGTACCATTGATAGGTTTCTGCGTTCAGGGCTTGCACCGACAACTCCACTGCAGCGCCGATGTCAACGGTCTGAGCGGCGGGGTGCTGCACGATAATCGCCTCGGCAGGCACGGTCGTAAACGACCAGACCGGCCCGGTATGCCGAATCGGCGCCGGGTCATTCGGCTCATACACATCAACCCGCCAATAATACGTCGTTCCGTTCAGCAGCGAAACCGGAACGGCGGTTTGGTCCGTCGAAGCCTCAAGCGCCGATAGATCGCCTTCGGCCACCAGCGTTTCGTTGGGGTCAAGATAGACATCGTATCCCGCCGCCGTGTACGCATTCGGGCCGGCCCAGCTCAACTCGACATCCACCGGTACATTATCCGCGCCGTTGGCCGGATCAGGCGAGCTGACATAGGGGGTCACGGTGCTGTACGTTGCGATAAAATGAGGATTCCAGTTGGGTTGATTGATGGTAGTAAAACCGACCTGGATAACACCGCCCCAGGGATAGGCCGTGCTGACTTCCAGTTCGACGCCGCCGGTGACAAGATTCCACGTCCCTTCTTCTTCGCCCGGAACCAGCCACACAATGGCGTACTGGGTGTCCTTATTCAGGGGGAGATGATCAAACTCCCATGTCATCAGCGAATCAGGGTAGGTATTGGGCGTGGCTGCCATATTCACCGTATTGGTTGAAATACCGACAATTGTGGAGTTGTTGAGGTTGCCGTCCCAGGTCAACACACCCAAATAAGCTTCGCCCGTTGCGCCGAATCCACTGGATGATTTGGCATAGGTCCAGTCCAGCAGATACATCACATCCGGAACCACCGTCTCGGCCGGATCCAGCGCGGCCTTGGCCGGCGTGATCACATGCGACAAGAAGGCCGCCTGATTGGTCCTAAAGAGAGGCTCAATACCATGAAACGTCTCGGTAAACGTGTCCGCAAAGGCAACCGAACACAAGGCGATGAAAATCGCCATAACCAGTGATTTGCTTTTATTCTTCATAATCGTTCTCCTGTCAAACATAATTTTTCAATCGCCTTTAATCCACATTCCTGACGACATTACTGTCCAGCCAGTTCTCCGCCAGGACCGCCAGATCGTACAGATCGACGCGGCAATCCCGATGTTCAGGCCCCACACCGGTCGGACCGGCGATATCCAGTTCAGGAAATCGGGCACAGACATCTTTATCCTTCATTTCACGATAGACCTCGATAATCTCATCGAGCGACAGCGGATAATTATAGATTCGGACATCATCGACGGAACCGGTAAAACCTAACTGGGAATCTGTTTCGGAAGCGCCGCCGATCAGCAGATCGGTTTGTCCCGACAACAACGTCCCTTGAACTCCTGCGACATCCTGCAGAACCTCAAACGCATCCCCATTATTATAGATTCCGTAGGTGCGCCGCTCCTGCGTCGCCGGATCGTAGGTCATCGCCGCAAACCGCCAGCCGTCGGATTGATCGCCCGGCACCGCCGTGACCCAGGGGCCTCCATCCAGAAGCGTCGCAATTTGCTCGTTTTGGCCTTTTCCGATCGCATAGGAACCGGTTTTACTGACCGCCCTGCGGTAATCGCGTCCCGACGGACCGGCTACCCAGGCCGTTACGGTCAGCCCATTGGGATGGAAATTGAAAAGCTCCGCACTGTCCGGAATCCGAACTACCCTGATCCCATTAAATCGTGCAGCGCCCTGCGGCGTCCCATCCGCACCTTCAACATAGCTGACCGGCTCTGTTGCCGGTTCGCCTTCTTCAATATACACGCCGTCCCAGTTCTCGCCCTCTTTGGATACAATCGCCTCAAGCGTGCCGTCCAGCGGCCAGTGAGCCACCAGACGCCGAATCATCAGCCGCGCCGGATTCGATGCCGCCGGTACTTGGCGCTCATTATCCACAACGCAGTAATATTCACCTTCATCGTCATACTGAGCATTCTCCAGGGTCAGGACAGGCGAATTCTCCCCTATCGGCACACTGTTGCCGTCCGGCAGCACCTTGTACCACTGATACATCGTCGTGTTCTCCGCTTCCACGAAGAATTCAGCCGTGCCGCCTTTGGGTACGGACGTGTTGGCAGGATGCGTCGTAATCAGGGCTCTGGCCGTAACCGTCGAAAACGACCACACCGATCCGGTATGCACGACCGGCGTCGGCTCATTCGGCTCAATGGCATCGACGCGCCAGTAATAGGTCATGTCATTACTCAGAACCGGATCGGGAGTAAACGTCAACTCCTGCTGAGCGGGACTGTAATACATCGCATCCTGAGCCGTCAGGTTCAGCTCGTTCGGATCCAGATACACCGTGTAAGATAAGGCCTCATAGGCCTCCGGACCCTCCCACGAGAGCGTCACTTCGGTCGGCACATTGATCGCACCGTTGGCCGGATAGGGATTGCCGGCAACTTCGCGTTGACTGACGGTGTAGGTCGCCTGAAACTGACTGTCCCAGTTATTGGCGATTTCATCGATACGAATCCAGCCGCCGCCGTCGTAGGGGCTGCCTGTTGTCATCCGAACCTCGCCGCGAATTCCGGAAGTGATTTCGCCCCCCACATACTGGACAAACATCATGGCGTACTGGGTATTGGCATCCAGCTCCAGATAATCAAATTCCCATATCATCAGATCACCGGGGGCAAACGCTGACATATCCAGGGCGTTGGTTGACACGCCGACCAATGTGGCTTCGGTCATCTCGGCGACAGTCAACGCCGAAAAAACCGCCAGATAGGTCTGGCCGCCCTGGGGAACACTCGAAGGCGACCGGAAATACCTCCAGTCCAGCAGATAGACCGTATCCGGAACACTGAAACCCTCCGGACTTATCAAACCGGCGTTTGGGGTAAATGTCTGTCCCCAGCCGTTGGCTTGGTCGGCCACCTGATCAAACAGGGGGTTGCCGGCGGTGAACGTCGCTGCGCCAGCCGTGAGGGACAGACCCGCCAAAATCATCAAGCCTGCAATTAATTTCGTTCTCATTTTGAAAACCTCCGCTAAAATATTAAACTCTATCGGCAGCGAATCGTTCGCTGCTCATTTGTTTTCTTGTTCACTGTTCCGTTGCTCGCTTCCCGTAAAAAGCGCCTTGATATTCCCGCTGACAAAATCCCTGATCTTATTCATCGCAGACACAATTGCTTGGCCGCATGCCGCATTCCTAACTCACATCGTCCTCCAACCGGAACATTTGTTACAGGGAACGACAGCAGCCCGGACAGGCCGAGCCGCCGCCATCCCTTCAGCATCATCACTATGATCGTACTCTTCGTTTACCGTCTTCCGGTCGTATCGACATTACGCACGACGTCGGCGCAGCAGCGCCAATCCGCCTAATCCCAGAATCGACAGCGTTGCCGGCTCGGGAACGACAACCGAAACATTGTCAATGCCCACGAATGGGTTGGTCGCATCGGTGCCCGTAAAGGCGATCTGGATGAACAACATATCGTCAACGCCAACCGTCCCGCTGTTGAAATTAATGATGGTCATCTGATCGTCATAGGTTCCCTTGATTCCAATATCATCATTACCGTCCCCGCGTGCGATAACATCCAGCGGGCCGCCGATCACGCTGCTGGCCGTGCCCAGCGTCTGGCCTACCAGCAGGTCAACCCAAGCTGTTGCCGTTCGGGTGGGGTCATTGGTCTC
>DSDR01000364.1 GCA_011048645.1 Phycisphaerales bacterium | reverse complement strand
GCCGGGTGCGGCGATGTTGACTGTGATGGGCGCCGGTATGGTCGGCTGGCTTCGGCGGCGAAATGCCGTTTAATCGCGAGGGGAGATGTGTGAGTGCCACAACCGGGGCGGGGACGTTAAGTCTTTGCCCCGGTTCGTCTGGATGAAGCTGTTCGTTTGGGCGGTCGCACACGTTCAACCGGCTGCATTGGGGGGCGATGTACATGGGTTCGGGTCAATCGACACGGCCTTTCGGCAATCGGCAAAATACAGCCAGCAGGAGGCCGCGGGCTTTTTGAGAATTGTTGAGGCGGCTCGCGCATACCACGCCAGCGGTTGTCGATAGCGATCAATGCGCTGTTGCAGGGCGGCATCGTCGGCGATGCGGTCGGTCTTGAAATCGACAATAATCAATCCTTCAGAAACAGGAATAATCAAGTCAACAATACCCTGAATGAGGACGGTTTCGCCGGGCGCGTCGGCGCCCAGTTCGGTCGCATCAATGCCCAGCGTGAAGGGCCACTCGCGAAGGGCGGTCGTGCCCGCCGCGACGGCCGCGGCGCCGGGTGCTGTTGCAAAAAACGCCGCAATGCCGGCGACATCGACCTGTTCGGCGACCGGCGGGGCGATCAGCCCGTTTTTCACCAGCGCGGCAAGCGTTTGTTTCACCGTCTTGTCCGTTACCGGCTCACCAAGCGGTACGTGTTCAAAGACCAGATGCGCCGCCGAGCCGGCCAGTCGCCGATGGATATCCGCAGGGCCGGTCTTGCCGGCCTGAACCGCCGAAGGCGCCGCGTCAAACGCGCCGCTGACATCCACCGCCGAAAATTCGTCATCCCGATGGGTCAGTGTGCTGACCGAGTATTTGGCGCTGATGCCGCACTGTGCGGAGAATGGATACCGCCGTGTCAGCGACGACTCCAGGCGGGCGAATGCCGCCGTATAGGTGTCCTGCTGTTCTTGTGAAAGCGTCGGCGGCTGGGTAACGCTCTTGAGTGAGCGCTTGCTCTCAAGCAGCTCGGCGGTCAACGTATTCAATTGTTTTTGATCAATGCGGTCGGCGACGAATTCATTTCGCTGCTCAAAATGGTCTTCAAATCCCGTTTTGTACAGCGTATGCAGCGTCGCCTCACAGGCCAGCGCCGCCAGAATCCAATCCAGATGGCATCGCGCCTCACGCAGTTTCCAGTCGGTCAAGCCATTGGACATCAGGGCACACTCGGTCAACTGAGAACGACAGATCCGGTCTTTCTGCGAGGCGGTCAAGACCAGTTTTTCCCGTGCCCGCGTGAGCATCACATAGAGAATCCGCATCTCTTCGGCCAGATTCAGTTGTCGTTTTCGTTCGACCAGCACCTGGTGGGCCGGCGAACTGAGCCGAAATCGTCCGCCCTCGACAATCGTCTGCAGGCCGATGGTCTGTTCGTCGATGAGACACTCGCCGCGCTGATCGGAGGTATTAAACGGCGTGTTCAGCTCCGCCGCGAAGACCACCGGAAACTCCAATCCTTTGCTTTTGTGAACGCTCATGATCCGCACGGCGTTTTCGAGGCTGTCCGGCTGTCCCGGCGCCCAGTCGCGATCTTCCTCTTGCAGTTTTTCGAGAAACTCCACAAACCGCGCCAGTCCCATGCCCGGTCGGGAAGTCCGAAATCGCTCAAACTGAATCGCCCGATCATGCAGCTTGAGCAGATTCGCCCGCCGCACCGAGCCGTTGGGCAGGGCGGCGTAAAACGACACCAGGTTGGTTTCGCGAAAGACCTCATCCAGCAGGACCGCCAGACTGCCGCGCTGGGCCTGCCGCCGCCATCGCCCCAGCCGCCGGAGCGCATCGCCAAGCCGCTGCTGCAATGAGACGTTCGGGCCGTTCTCGGCGTACCGCCGTACGGCCTGGTAGAATGGGATTTTGACATCGCTTTTTTGTTTGGCGAAAAGACGAATCTCGGCCAACTCGGTATCCGAAAAACCGAACAACGGACTGCGCAGCGCAGCGGCCGTTTCCACATCGCCATTGGGATTATCGAGCGTCTTGAGCAGACTTACACAGTCGCTGATTTCAGTGGTTTCAAAATAGCCGCATGCGTTTTGCGCATTGACGGGAATCTGCGCCAGCCGCAGCACCTCCACATACGTATTGGCCTTAAATGACAGCGAACGCATCAAAATTACGATGTCGCCGTAGCGCACATCCCGATAGCAACCCAGCGTGCGGTCATAAACCTGAAACTCTGCCGTGCCGTCGTCGGCGCCGACCATCTGACGAATCCGCCGGGCGATAAAGGCCGCCTGACGCTGCGTTGCGTCAATCAATTCGGGGGTCGTATCGCGGTTGTCTGCGTTTTCCTCTTCCGACTCGTCGTTTTCCTCGGCCTGTTTTGACTCGCCGCTGTCCTGATCCAGCAGGATCAATTCCACCGGATGCGCGGCGTTGCCCTTGGCGGAAAACGCGGCGTACTCAAATTCGGCCTTCAATTCCGCTCGCTTGTCATAGCGCATCGACGCTGTGCCGTCGGTCATGATGCGTCCAAAAACAGTATTGACGAAATCCAGCACTTCACGCCGTGAGCGAAAGTTCTCGGCCATATCCACCCGCAGCGGTGCAGCCGGTTCATCCGTCCGGTCGGTGGCCTTGCTGAGTCGGTCAAGAAAAATGTCCGGCCGACTCTGACGAAAGGCATAGATACTCTGTTTGATGTCGCCGACGGCAAACACATTATCCCCCCGGCACAGCGCATCCAAAATCCGCTGCTGAACGGTATTGATGTCCTGATATTCGTCCACAAACACATAGTCAAAGCGCTGCTGTAAGGCCCGGGCGATGGCCGGTTGACTTTCGAGCAGTCGCAGGGTATGATGTTCCAGATCGGCAAAATCCAGTACATTCCGCTTGGCCTTCGCTTCGGCGTAGGCGGCGTCGAACCGTCTGAGCAATTCAAGCAGCACGCGGCTGTGCAAAGTGACCGCACCGGCCAACTGACAATCATAGGCCGGGTTCAGTGCGGCTAATTGGCTCAGGGCTTTGAACTCCTTTTTGACGATTTCGGCCGGGGCCTTGATGCGTTTCTTGATGTCGTCATCCAGATCTTTGGGGGCGCGCGGGAACGATTTGAAATCCACCGATTTGATATACTCCGCACAGTCGGCAAACCGATCTTGCTCAATCAGCCGATGACACTGTTCGATGGCGGGTATATAAGCGTCGCGGATTTTGTCGCTGATAAATTCGCCGCCGCAGTAATATCTATCCAGCACGAGTGCGTGATCCAGCCGCAGGCGCATCATTGCCAGCTTATCGGCAATGATATCGCACTGAGCGGCAAGCAACTCGGCATAGGCCGTATCCCCGGCGTCATTGATTCGGGCGGCTCGTTCATAAAACGCCTCGCGTCCGGCCACGCTGTCCAGAAAGGCCGACAGTGGAATAATCTTATCGACAAAACTCCGCGTCCCCGGCTGAATACGGCGTCCGGCAAACAAAACGCGCATCGCCTCGGCCAGAGCCGCATCCTGCCAGGCCGCTTCGAGTGTGGATTCCAGAACCTCAGACTTCAGGAGTCGCTGTTCATCTTCATCGATGATTGCAAAGGCCGGGTCAATCTCGGTTGCGTGAAAAAACTCCGTCAATACCCGCTTGCAGAAGGCATGGATCGTGCTGATACAGGCCCCGTCCAGCAGCATCGCCTGCCGGCGCAGACGGCTGTCTCGTCGCTGACGGGCCGCATCACGAAGCGTCGAAGCAATTCGCGCACGCATTTCCTCAGCCGCTGCATCGGTAAACGTCAGCACCAGTAATCGATCCACATCAACTGGACACGTGGCATCGCATATCCGCTGCACACACCGCCAGCTCAGCGCCGCCGTCTTGCCGGTTCCCGCCGAGGCGGTCACCAGCACATTGCGCCCGACCGTCTCCACCGCCAGCCGCTGGGCCGGCGTCAGCTTGAATGTCGCGTTATCTGCCATAAGATCAGGTTGATTATAACAGCGACGCAAACCATTGCAACACCGCAGTCCGGGCCGAATGCATTGACGTCGGTGAGACGAAACACATAAAAAACGACTTGAATGGGTACAGGGCCGCCGTTCTGTTTACATCTTGTATTTCGATGAGGTTTTTGGTATCATCGTACGTGGGACATAAATGAAACGGGACACGATGCGGGCGGGTTTTTTGATTATGGATTTCTTTGGGAGATGTACATGTGTGAAAGCAAACGACTGACGAGTCAAAAGCCAAATAAAACGTATATTCAATACACGGGGAGTTTGTATTTCGGAGGACATAAAGGTTTTATTGTGTTGACGGCGGTGTGTTTGAGTGTGTCGTTTTTACAGGCTCATCCCGTTACGTTTAATTCGACGATGACGTATTGCTCAACGCAGCCCGCGGGCACGCCCGACAGCGTTGCGAACTGGACGGGGGCGGCTTTTGATGCGGCCAACATCGGCGGCTCCGGCGTCAATGCCGATGGGGACGATCACAACGGTTTTGCCAATGACCAATATACTTATGTCGCCAACAATCAGCCCATACAGGGACAGACCTTTACAACCGGCGGCGCCGAGCACGGCTACCAATTATCGGCAATTACCGTCCGTATGGCCGGATACACGGACAATATCGCGACCGGCTCGAATCGTCCCAGTTGGAATTTAAATCAGACCAATGGCCCGATCATCCTGGGCATTCGCAAGCTGGAGGGCACGACGCTTAAAATCGTCTCCAAACAGCTCTTTACCGCCGGTCAGACGGGAAATCCCGGTTCGGACGTCAGCACAAACGGGGCCGGAACTTATATCACCTTCCACCTGCCCTTTACGACCTACCTGGAACCGAACACCACCTATGGATTTGAGTTCCGAATCGGAAACGGCGGCAGCAACTTTTTTGAGTGGCTCGGCATCGGTCAGGATGTTTATGCCGCCGGGACGGCCTATCATCGCGATGGGGACGCTGACTTTTTCGCGCGACCCCATTTTGCAGGGGGCGGTTCCAAGCGGGCTGCAGGCACACTGGAGTAAGAATCAAGTCGCGCTGCACTGGTGGGGCGCCGCCTACGCGACCGGTT
>DSDR01000079.1 GCA_011048645.1 Phycisphaerales bacterium | reverse complement strand
GCCGGCCTCTATAGCCCGAAATGTACATGAAAAATGGGGTCTTCAACGAAAATGGCAGGGCGAAACCCATTCGAAACAGAAACAACGAAAGGCAGCATAAGAGGCCGTATTTAGAGTGGACTCAAAAAAGCAACAAAAGATAATGAAAGGTTGAATTATGAAAGCGAATGGTTCTGCACCATCTGAACCGAATATTAAGATTCGATCGGCAACGATTGATGATCTGCCGGCCATATTTCACCTCGGTGAAAAGGTCTTTACTCCCAAAGACGTCTCCAACCTCTATCGAACGTGGGATGAATACGAGGTAACGAGCCTGTTCAACACCGAGCCGGAGTATATGCTGGTCGCTTCAATCGGCAAGAAAAAACTGGTCGGTTTTGCATTGGGAACGGTGATCGAGAAAAGACGCTCTGCCTGGAGCTACGGCCATTTGCTCTGGCTGGGTGTGGACTCGGCCTACAAACGCATGGGCGTCGCCGGAATGCTCTTTGACCGGTTTCGCAACTTGATGGAAAAGGCTGAAGTGCGGATGCTGATGGTCGATACCCAGGCCGATAATCATGCTGCCATCAAGTTCTTTCAAAGCAAGGGGTTTGTCAACCCGATTGATCATATTTACATGACGCTGAATATTGAAAACCAGTAATGCCCCATTCAATGGGCGGAATAGGATGCAATGGCACAACCCAAAATCAATCGCGCACGCCTGAAAACACTCGTACAGGAAATGGTCGATATCTACAGTCCGTCCGGCAAAGAAGAAGAGCTGACCGAGTTTCTGGCCGGGTATCTGTATGAGAACGATCTGCCCGTCACCCAGCGTGAAGTCAGCGAAGGCCGGCGCAATATCGAAGTGGTGTTTTCCGACGCCCGGCCGGAGGTCGCCTTCATCGGCCACATCGACACCGTTCCGGCCTTTGACATTGAACGCTATGAATATCGCGAAAAACGCGGCCACATTTACGGCCTGGGCACGGCGGATATGAAGGCCGGCTGCGCGGCAATGATCGAGGCGTTCGTTTCGTATGTCCAAAACGGCGGCCAGCCCGAACGCGCTGCCCTGTTTTTAGTCGTTGGCGAAGAAGAATCCGGCGACGGTACCACCGCCCTGCTCGAAGCACGGTCGTTTCCCTGGGCCATTGTCGGCGAGCCGACCGAGTTGATGCCGTGCCTGGCGCATTACGGATATATTGAAATGCTCGTACGGGCCTCGGGCACCCGACGGCACGCCTCGATGGCCGGACGCGAATACAACGCCATTATGGCCATGCTGCGGATGCTGCTGCGGCTCGGCGGACTGCTGGAAGCGGACCATCCCGAAGCGATTTTGAACATTCGCGACATTCACAGCTCCGAGTCCGGCTTTGCCGTACCCGGCAGTTGCGAGGCCGGCGTGGACGTGCATATCCCCCCCGCCGCCAACGCCCATCGCTTTGCCCAAAAGCTTGAGGCGGTCGCCGCCGAGTGCCTGACCGGCGGAAGCGTCACCGATTATTCCGTCCAGTTTCCGGTCATCGCCAAGGGGTATCGGCTCAAAGAGTCCGGCCTGCTGCCGGAACTGCTGGAAAACGCCTACGCCCGGCAAAAAATGGACTGGCAGCCGGAATCCTTCAAGAGCCACTCCGATGCCAATCTCCTCCGCGAAGCCGGATGCAAACCCATCATCCTCGGCCCCGGCCAGCTCACCAAGGCCCACACCCGCGACGAATCCGTCCCCTTTCGCCAGGTCGTCGCCGCCGCGCAACTTTATCTGGAAGTCCTGAGCGAACTGGAAAAGCAATAAGTCGTACGGCTACAGTGAAAACCACCCCCTGACGATTGTCAAGGGGCGGTCAATTGCGTTTCATTACACAAACCGCTTACAAATTTACGTGTTCAGCTCGGCGTCTTTTTTCAGGACGGCCTCGGTCTGTGCCTTGCGAAATGCGCTGAGCCGTTTAGCTAATTCTGTATCCGACAGCGCCAGAATCTGCACGGCAAAGACAGCCGCGTTTTTCGCCCCGGCCTTGCCGATCGCCATCGAGGCAACCGGCATCCCCGGCGGCATCTGCACCGTACTGAGCAGCGCATCCAGCCCGCAGGGGCCTTCTTTGGCCTGCATCGGCACGCCGATAATCGGCAATGGTGAATGCGCAGCCATCGCCCCGGCCAGATGTGCCGCCATTCCCGCCGCGGCAATAATCACCTTAATCCCGTTTTCAGAAGCATTTGCGGCAAATTCCATCGCCGCCTGAGGCGTCCGGTGCGCCGACAAGATCCGGACAATCGGGTCAATTCCGAATGCTTTCAATTGGTCAATACAACTCTGCATTGTCGGTAAATCGCTGTCTGATCCCATCAATATAGCCACCAGGGCGCTTTTCCCGGCAGTCGGCATTGTCTTTTCCTTTCGTTCAGGTTACAATAGCAATGAACAAATCAGCCAAATTCGAAGGTACTATACTTTGCGGGAGGTTAAAATGCAAGACGGTAAGCTGAAAGGAAAACTGAAAATGACGGTACGAAAACCTGCTGTCGCCGGTCAGTTTTATGGAGCTTCAGCGGCCGAATGCCTTGAAGAGATTCGTCAATGTCTGCCGACCGAACCGCCGGCGGCAGAACTGCCTTCACCCGTCATCGGGGCAATGGTGCCGCACGCCGGCTGGATCTTCAGCGGAGACCTCGCGGCGCTGGCATTTCAGGCCGTGCGTCAGACCAACCCCGACGTCGATACGTTTGTGATCTTCGGCGCCGCCCACCGATATTTAGACAGTACTGCGGCAGTCTATAATCGGGGCGCCTGGGAAACGCCGCTGGGACTGGCCGCAATCGATGAACCACTGGCGGCCGATATCATCGACCTCGGCGGACGCACCGATCCCCAGGCCCATCGCGATGAGCACAGCATCGAAGTACAAATTCCGTTTATCCAGCACCTGTTTCCCAAAGCCAAAATCGTGCCGATCATTGTACCGGTGGCCGGTTTTGACCCACAGTTCGGCACGCGCATCGGTGAAATGCTCAGCCAACTCAAAGACAAACACGTTGTCTGCATCGCCTCAACCGATTTAACCCATTACGGCCCGCGTTACGGTTTCTGTCCTGAAGGCGTCGGCCCGTCGGCCCTGCAATGGGCCAGCGAGGTCAATGATATGCAGTTTATCGATTTGGCGCTGCGGATGGAGACCGACAAGATCGTCGCTGAGGCAATGCACAAAGGCAACGCCTGCGGCCCGGCAGCCGTGGCCACGCTTACGAGCACCGTTCGTGCGATAGGACGCAGTCACGGCGTCCTGCTGGCCCATACCACCAGCAATGATGTACTCTTGAATCGCTTTAACCAGACCAGCGACGAATCCGTCGGCTATGCCGCCATCGTGTATTGAAAGCCTTATGCTGCCGGTAAAAACGGTCAAATGGGTCGGCGACGCCGACGGGGTGTTGGACCTGCTCGACCAGCGGCTGCTGCCGCAGCGCGTTGAGCGATTACAGTGTCAAACCCCGCAGCAGGTTTACGAAGCGATTCGCACACTGGCCGTCCGCGGTGCGCCGGCCATCGGGGTCGCCGCGGCCTACGGCGTGTGTCTGGCGCTGCGAAACAAGCCCGAAGAGACGCCGCTTGCGGAAGCCAAAACGCTTGTGGCTCAAACAACGCTGCATCTGGCCTCCAGCCGTCCCACAGCGGTCAATTTGTTTGCCGCACTGAACCGGATGAAAGCCGTTGTACAAACGTCGCCCCCCTGCACCGCACAATTCAAACAGCGTCTTCTGGACGAAGCGCACGCCATCAATCAACAGGAACAGGATAACTGTCAGACCATCGGCCGCTGCGGTGCGCCATTGGTGCCGGACGGCAAAGCGGTGCTGACCCATTGCAACGCCGGCGCCCTGGCCACCACGGGCATCGGTACGGCGCTGGCGCCGTTCTATATCGCCCGTCAGCAGCACAAGCGATTTACCGTCTATGCGGATGAAACCCGTCCCCTGCTGCAGGGCGCCCGGCTGACGGCCTGGGAATTGACACAGGCGGGCATCGAAACAGTCGTCATCTGCGATTCAATGGCCGCAGCGCTGATGCAGGCCGGACGCATTCAGGCGGTGTTCGTGGGCGCCGACCGCATCGCCGCCAACGGCGATACCGCCAACAAAATCGGCACACTCGGCCTGAGCATCCTCGCTCGGCATTATGACATCCCGTTTTATGTCGCCGCACCGTCAAGCACCTTTGATCGGAGCCTGCCCGACGGCGCGGCTATTCCCATTGAGCAGCGCAACGGCAATGAGATTCGCCGTTTCAACGATACGTTGATCACACCGTCGCAAGCCGAGACCTGGAATCCGGCCTTTGATGTCACCAGCGCACAATACATCACCGCCTTTATCACCGAACACGGCATCCTGCGACCGCCGTTTGCCGAGTCCATCGCACAAACGATCCCGCAGCAGACAGACCAGCATGACAAAAGGGAGTCGTACGAATGAATCAAGGCGCCGCGAAAAAAAAGCGTTTTGCGATTGTGTTTCTGCACCTTGTCCTTATGGCGATCATTTCAGGCTGTGTGGTCTGGACGGCCAAAGAAAACCTCAGCACCGAGGCCATCCCCGATTTTCAGGACGCCAGTTCCTACGCGCGAATGACGTATCATCTCTTTCATCACGGCGTGATTTCCGAAAGCTTCACCGAGCCGCCGCGGCCGGGCAATCGCCGTGAGCCGGGCTTTTCGAGCTATCTGGCCCTGATGATGCATTTCAGCCCTGAACTGCAAACCATCGAGCTGGCTGATTTCACCCAAGACCGCGGCGCAACATTGCTGCGAAGGCTCCAGATACCGCTCTTGCCTGTCGCGGCGGTCTGCGCCTGGCTGCTTGCCTATCTGCTGACCGGACGGCTGACCTACAGCTACATCGCGATGCTGCTGGTCGGTTTCAGCCAGGCCTCCATCCTAACGATGAATTCGCTGTTTCGCGAGTTGTTTATGGGGGTCATTTTGCTGATTGTGGCCATCATGCTGGTCCTGGCGCTGCGCACCCGAAAGCCGGCGCTGTTTGCACTGCTTGGCCTTGCCCTG
>DSDR01000045.1 GCA_011048645.1 Phycisphaerales bacterium | reverse complement strand
GTTGGGATTGGCGTCCACCTTGAATCCCGTGCTTTCCCAGCCATAGGAAAAGCCGTAACGCGCTTTGCCGCTCTGACCGTCGCCTTCCGGTTGAACCTGGATCACCAGATTCGCATGGGCCGCCGCCGTCAGTGCCGCCACCGTCATCAAAACCACAACTATCTTCTTCATTGTTGTTCTCCCGTTAAACAGTGTTTGTGTCATACTTCGTTTTATTGTCTGTCGCAACATAACACGATTCATCAACATGGCGGACGCTGCTTTCATGGGAACACAAGACGTACCCATACGATGCGCCTTTTAAGAACGATGTCCCCTTTGAGAAAAGCAAATCACCTAACAGGCCGATGATAACAAAACCACCGCCCGAATGCAAGATTTTACCGTATTTGCAGCGGAGAATATCAGTGAAGAATACAGACAAACGATTCCCCGCCCTGTTGTAATCGCTACAGACGTTACACACCATACCTGAAATGAACCGGCACGGGGTTATTATCAGACCTTGAGGCTGTCGGAAAACCGGCATTTTCAAGTTTTTTGCCAAAACTTTTCCGAAGAACAGTGATTCAGCGGCGGGTAACTGCACACGACAACAGCGGTCGTAAAACAGAAAGTCAGTAGCCCCCTTAAGCACGGAACGTTATAATAGAACAGGCGAACAGCCAAAAAAACAAAGAAGACCTGAAACGATATAATTCAGCGTGCCCCAATGAATATTTTGATGATGACCAATACGTATCTGCCGCATGTCGGCGGGGTGGCCAATTCTGTCTCGGCCAGTACAGCCGAACTGAAAAAACGCGGCCATCGCGTCATTGTCGTTGCCCCTGAGTATGAGCAGGCAGCGGATGATGAGGCCGACGTCATTCGTCTGCCCGCCATTCAGCATTTCAACGGCAGCGATTTTTCCGTGATTGTGCCGATTCACGGCTTTTTGCATCATCGGCTGGACAAATTCAAACCGGACATTGTCCACTCTCATCACCCGTTTTTGGTCGGCAGCACCGCCGTGCGCGTCGCCAAAAAGTACGATTTGCCCCTCGTGTACACCCAGCATACGATGTTTGAGCAATACACCCATTATGTGCCGGTGGGGTATGAGAAACTCAAACAGTTTGTGGTTCGCTTGTCCACCGGTTATGCCAATATGACCGATACGGTCATTGCACCCAGTGGCAGCATTGCCGATATTCTCCGCCGGCGGGGCGTCAACAGACCCATTGAAGTCATACCCACCGGAATCGACATCCATCGGTTTGCCGCCGGCGACGGACAAATCTTTCGGCAGCGGCAGACTATTGCATCGGATGTGCCGGTCGTCGGTCATGTCGGACGGCTGGCGCCCGAAAAGAACCTTGCATTTCTTTGTGAGTCTGTCGGCGCCTTCTTGCAGCAGAATCCGCGCGCCCGCTTTGTGGTCGTTGGATACGGCCCGTCGGAGCACACAATGAAAGAGATTTTTGTCCGGCTTCAAGTGCAGGATCGCATCCATTGGGTCGGGAAACTCAAAGGTCAGCAGCTCGCCGAGGCCTACCACGCCATGGATGTGTTTGCGTTTTCATCTAAGAGTGAAACGCAGGGACTGGTGCTGGCCGAGGCCATGGCCTGCGGCGTGCCGGTGGTTGCCCTCGATGCGCCGGGCGTGCGCGAGGTGGTGCAAGACGGCGTTAACGGGTATCTGCTCAGCGATGAAAACAGCCTCTCATTTGCCCGGGCGATGGAGAAGTACGTCAACCTCTCGTCGGAACAGAAAAGGGAATTTGCCGCTCAGGCACGACAAACCGCCGATGCGTTCTCACTCGATAAATGTATCACCAAACTGTTGACGGTTTATCGGCGGTTGACAGAGAAAAGTTATGCTCAGCGCCATAAAGACGAGTCGCCCTGGGAAAAAATGATCGCCCATATTAAAACCGAATGGGACTTGCTGTCGAATCTGACAGACGCCATAGAAGATGCCATATAAACGCGGCAACCGTCAGGCGTCCTCTTTGGTGTTCGACGACTCGCCGGGAGGCTTGCCGGATAACGTGCGATACATCGAATAGCCGAACAGGCTCAGAATCACCGCCCAGCTTAAGAGCATAAAAATCCATCCGTCAAGTCTCATGGGTCAATCTCCTGCGCGGCGGCTGCGGAGCGTCGCCGCCAGACAATACGCACCATCAGCAGCAAAAAGATAAACAGCCCCGCCAATCCCACGCGAGTCAGCAAAATGATCGGCTTATCGCCGGGCGGAATATCTTCAAGGAAAAGATGCCGTCGCCAGTCCGTCCAGATCCACGACGCCAGAATGGTCAGCAGCATCAGCGGCGTGATATATTTGATGATAAAACGATAAATGCTCGGGATGCGAATGTCCGATCCGGCGTGCAGCTCCGTCCAGGCGCGGTCGATGCCGAAAACCCAGGCGAACAAAATCACCTCGACGGTGGCAAACACCACAAGACATACCGTCGTCCCCCAGAAGTCCATTTCGCCCAGGACCCCGTTGCCGTAAAAGAAAATCACCGGCTGGCACAGTAAAAAGGTAATCACCGCAAACAGCAACGCCGCTTCGCGCCGCGACAGATTGAATTCGTCTTCCAAAAACGCGATGGCCGGCTGAGCCAGCGAAATGGAGCTGGTCACCCCGGCGACAAACAGCAAAAAGAACCACAAGAAGCCGAACACCTGGCCGTAAGCCATCTTTCCCAGTACCAGCGGCATTGTGATGAATCCGATGTCGAAAATTCCCTGTCGGGCGATGGTTTCAATGCCGGCGGCCCCGACAAAGGCAAACGCCGCCGGAATCACGAGGCTGCCGCCGAGCACCACTTCGGTCATCTCATTGGTCGCCGCCGCCGTCAGTCCCGACAGCGCTACATCATCGTTGCGCCGCAGATAACTGGCATACGTTAAAATCACGCCGAACCCCACGCTGAGCGTAAAGAAAATCTGTCCGGCAGCGGCCAGCCACACATGCGGCTCACGCAGCGCCTGCCAGTCGGGATTCCACAAAAACCCCAATCCGTTGGCTACGTTATTCTCCGGCAGCGCCGGATCGGGCGCCCCCAGCGTCAGCACCCGCACCACAAGGACCGCGGCAATGACCAGCAAAAGCGGCAGCGCCCACTTACAGAACCGCTCGATGCCCCGGCTGATGCCGAATCCCACCACAATGACATTGATGGCAAAGGTCATCATAAAAAACAGATACGCCGTCCCCAGACCGCTGAAATGTTCATTGTGGGTCAACCCCTGATAGCCCCGCAAAAACTCCGCCATCGCACCTGAATCGCCGCACCCGGCGTATTTACCGGTGAGGGCAAACACGCTGTAACCCAACAGCCACGATTCGATATAGGTATAATAGGAAAAAATGACAACCGGACCGAAGATGCCGATAACGCCGAAGTATTTGACGAAACGGTTTTTCTGCCACATCGTGTGAAACACGCCCGGTGCGGTGCTGTGGCCGAACCCCCCGCCGAAGCGGCCGATCGTCCACTCGATCCACATCAGCGGCAGCCCCAGCAGAAAGAACGATACAAAATAGGGGATCATAAACGCGCCGCCCCCGTTGTCGGCGGCGATGCCCGGAAAACGCAGAAAATTACCCAGACCCACCGCACTTCCGGCCACCGCCAGAATCACCCCCAGTCGGCTTGTCCAGCGTTGTTTTGGCATTGATACAAATTCCTTAGATCAAAGTCGAAGCACGAATATCGAAATCCGAAACAAATCCAAAATTCAACTGTCGGAAATCCAAAACACAGCTAAATATACCTCTGTTTCTGGATTTTTAGATTCTAAAATTCGAATTTGTTTCGGATTTCGTACTTCGAATTTCGAATTTTATTTGATACCCAGCGCCGTCAGGCTGTCGCGCTCCACGATGCTTCGCATTTTTTCGCGCGGCACCTGCGGCAGATGGGTATCGGCCAGCATCTTGTTAAACCCCAGCAGCGTTTCAATGCAGTGGCCCGGTTCGGCATACGGAAACCCGCTGCCGAACAGCAGCTTGTCCATCACGCCCGCCTCATACGCCCCCATCACCAGGTTATAGACTTGCCAGATTTTCTGCGGGTGAATCGTCAGGTCGGCAAATACATTCTCATGCTTGCCCAGCAGGCACAGAGTTTGATGATGAAACGGCAGCCCCATTCGTCCGATAATTATTCGCAGTCCGGGAAACAGCCTGGCCACCTCATCCAACAGCCACGGCTGGGCATAGTCCATCACCGCCGTCGGCGAGAACGGCGGACAATTATGAAAATACACAATCAGCCCCGCTTGCTCGGCCGCCTCATAAAGTTGCAGCGCCCGGCTGTGCGACGGGTGAAAATGCTCTTCGGCGCAGTACAAGACCACCCCCGCCGTCCGGTCGTGATTTTTCAGCGTTTTGAACCGCTTAGCTGAAATCTCGTCGTTCAGCGGATTGACGGAGACAAACCCGTATGTCCTGGGCATCTGACGAAGGTACGTTTCCAGCTCGGCGTTGAGCTGGTCGCGCTGGTCGCCGACCCCGGCCAGAACAAAACAGGCATCCACGCCTTTGCAGATACGCCGATGCTCCTCGGTCAGCAGTCCCCGCTCAGGGCAATGCAGATGCGTATGGCAATCCACAATCATAGTCGATCCTCTATTCCCTCTGGGAATCCGTCATTGATTTCGTCATTTTCGACCACATTCTACTCATTCCGATACCCGTAGTAAAGCCAAAAGCCCTGTTCTGTCAAGGACTTTTGCTGATTATCTATAAATAGATATGCAAAAATCAAAATAGACGGTTGCATCCGAATTTCGGATTAGACCGATTGACTCGGATATGATACACTCCATAAAAATATGTATTTTTGGGGATCCAAACGATGTGGGAATTGCCGGAGCCGAAACCGGTCAAACTGATTTGCGGCATACTGGCCTGCGACACCGAGGCGTTGGACGCCGCACGCGAATGTTTGATTTCGACGCTGGGGGCGGCTGACCGTATCAGCGACATCTGGCCGTTTGATCTGACCGCTTACTATGCCGAGCAGGCCGGCCCGCGGATTCTGCGTCAGTTTGT
>DSDR01000215.1 GCA_011048645.1 Phycisphaerales bacterium | reverse complement strand
GATTTGCGACAAACCCGACGGCAACCTATTGACTCTTAAAATAAAATAGACTATAATAGAAAAAGTTCTTTATATTTTAAAATGTAAATGTAGGAGCGGAGGTGATGAAATGAAGCCATACTGTTCTTGCATTACGGCAAATTACATCGGTACGGATAATTCCTATCTCATTTCTTTAACTTATTGGAGGGTTCTCGTATGAAACATCGAACGACGTATCTTATATGTCTTGCCATCGCAGCGGCCTCGATTTTGCCGGTACGAGCGGCGTTTATCGTCGAACCGTCGGGCCTGGCCGGCGACCACTTCAGCAGCAGCGGAACGCCGCGGTTCAGCGCGCCGCCCGGCAGCGCACCGGGCTTAACCGCCGCAACCCACGCCTGGGGCAACCAAGACCCCTTCCCCGATGTCTATGTCTATTCCTACACCCCCGGCGTGGATGCGGACAACTGGACCGTCCCGCCGGACAATCGGTATTTCGGCAACGGCGTCTATTCGACCAATCTGCCAGGCGGGCAGACCGGCTATTACAATGTGTATATCACCTGGCCGGCCACCACGAATGTCAGTTCGCTGTGCGATTTGACGATTACCCACGAGGGCGGACAAACCGTTCTGACCGATATTGATATGAATACCGGCGGCACGGCGGCGCTGGCCGAAGCCGGTGTGGAGAATCCCCCGCCCGGAACCGTCTTTCTCGGCGCCAACAACGCCTGGCTGCGTATCGCCAAAGAGGTCTTGCTCACAGCCGGCAATACCTATACCGTTACCCAGGCGGCACAGAACGACACCTATGTGTCGATGCGCTCATCGGGCGTGATGTGGGAATTTGTCGCCGTGCCGGAGCCGGCAACGCTGTTGTTGCTCGGTATGGCAGCGGCGGTGCTGCGCCGACAGCGCAGCCGTTAACACGGTACAGGCGGCGGCGTTACAGTTTTGACATCGGAACACGCTGAACACCGCGTGCATCCGACAGTGAGTTTTTGCGCAGAAAGGATGGGCTTGATGAACCCGTACAGACAGACAACCCGTTCGTACACAACAATAACACTATCTTTGTTTATGCTGCTGATACTGAGACTCTCCTCGGTCGTCTCGGCACAAGTCCTCCAGCCGGGATTCGACGCCGTCACACTGGCTCAACTGCCCGACGGACGCACGCGTGCCTGGGGCCTCGGCACAGGCGACTTCAACAACGACGGCGTACCGGACATCGTCAGCGGCGATACCTGGGGCGATGTGCACCTGCTGCTGGGCGTCGGCGACGGGACGTTTGTCTATGCGGGCGTGGTCATCAATCAGGCTTATCACAACGCCTACGGGCTGGCGGTCAGTGATTTCAACGGCGACGGCAACCTCGATTTGGCGCTGACGATGACGGCCGATTACGCGCCGTCTATTGCCGACGGACAGATTCATCTCTATCCGGGCAACGGCGACGGGACTTTCCAATCGAGCGGCTTTCCGCAGGCCGGGCAGGTTGTCGGAAGCGCCGGCACGGACGTGATGGCAATCACCGCCGGCGATGTGGACGGCAGCGGCCGCATCGATATCATCGCCGGCGACATCCTGGCCTCGGCCAACAACAGAGCCGATATTATCCTGTTCCGCAACGGCGGAAACGACGCCAACGGCCATCCGATCTGGACAACGGAAACCCTTGTCTCGGCCGAAAACATCCTCGACCCCGAAAGCCCGCCTTACTATCCGCCGGCCTCATATCTGCACGCCTACGGTTTGGCGCTGGGCGACATGGACGGCGACGGACACCTCGACCTGCTGGTTACCGACCGCGCCAGTTATGTGTATATCTATCGCAACAACGGCAGCGGCGGCTTTTCGCCGATTCGATATGAAACCATCGGAACGCGACCTTATGCACTGGTCCGAGCGCAGGAAACCTTTACCAGCAAACTGGCCATTGCCTGCGGCGATTTTAACGGCGATGGTTTGGTCGATTTCGTCACCGGCGGCAGCGACGGCGGATGGGACGGCCGGGTCGGCCTGTGGCTCAACACCGGAAACGACGGTGCACAGCGACCGCGGTTTACTTACGCCGGAATTATCGGCGAAGCCGGAACCGATGCGCGCGGGCTGGCGGCAGGGCAGCTCAACCCGCTGGATGATGATTTCCTGGATGTTGTCTTTGGCAACTATGAAGGAACGCTGACGGGGCTGCTGTGCGATCGTCAGGACACCGACGGCGACGGCATCATCGACCGCTATGACAACGCCCCGCTGCACCCGAACGCGCCGCGGCTGGATATGAATGATGACGGCGGCGTCAATTATCTTGATCAGCTTGACAACGATCAGGACGGCATCGGCGATCCGGCAGACCCGGACGATGACAACGACGGCGTTCCCGATGAACTGGACAACAGCCCCTTTGTCTATAACCCCGATCAAACCGACAGCGACGGCGACGGCCGGGGCGATGTGTCCGACCCGCTGTATAATATAGATACCGACGGCGACGGCATTTATGACGGACCGATTGATCCGGAGCTGTATCATAAAGCGCAGCAGGCCAAGGCGGTTTGGTCGCGCAGCGATACCCATTTTATTCTCCGCATTGATGCGCTGGGACGCGCCTTTCAGAATGAGTTTACACAAACGATGACCGACGCCGCGATACTCAGCCCCGAACAGTGGGAACAGAACAAAAACTTCAGCTATAACGGCATCGGCGACGAACCGGCCGTTGCCGGCTATCAAGTCCCCGTCGATCTGCCCGGCGGCAAAGAGGTCCCGATTACCCTGGTGGTCATCCCCAAAAAACTGTGGAATGCCTTCGGCGATCCCGACCCGATTCGCTGGATCAACGCACGCCTGGACAATCCCAATCTCGAAATCGGCCAGCACGGGACCTACCACAACAACAATACCCCGCTGGGCGACTGGGCGGATATGCCCGACCGGAATTTTTATTCGTGCGAGACGTGCGGCTTTACCCTGGAGGAAATGTTTCAATATCTGCGCATCGGACAGCGGACGCTGCTGGGCGATTATAATGACTGGTGGCTTCAGGATTCCGGGGCCGACCCGGACTCCTCGCCGCGGATCGACTGGTCCAACGCCGCCAATCCGCTGATCAGCTACGCGCCGCCGTTTAATACATCGGACGCCGTCAGCCGGGATGCAACCTCGCGGCTGGGATTTGTGGCCTTCAGCGCCAGTGTATGGGAAGAAAACAGTTCACTGTTTACCCCCGAAGGTTCCCATCAGGAGCAATTCGACCCGTTCGGTATGTTTCACGCCAGCGCTCATCTGCAGGTCGATCCGGAAATTAAAGGACAGGGCAACTCGACCTATCAGCAGTATCTGAATTCGATTACTCGTTACGGTCAATTGAACGTGTGGCTGATCGAAGAAGTCGAATGGAGCACACGTTATTGCAACGATCTGGATCGGCTTGAGCCGTGCCCGACTGCGCCCGGCGGGATTAACCGCGAAAATAATATGGTCGATCCGCAGCGCTGGCAGATGTGGATGATCCTGCTGGATTTTGTCAAAGCCAACGGCCAACCGATGACCATGGGCGATTACGCCCTCGCGATGGCGTTCGACAACGCCCCGACCGTCTATAATCCCGACCAGGCCGACAGCAACCACAACGGCATCGGCGATGTCATTGACGGCGCAACGCTGACCGTTGAGGAGACTGAACTGCTCTCGGACAACGGCCTGAGCGAAGGAACGTTGCGAGCCGTCCTGAAAAACGGCTCAGGCCACCCCATCGCCGCTCAGACGGTGGTCTTTACCTTCGACAGCGACGGCGACGGCCAGCCGGAACACTACACCGCCGAAACGGATGACCAGGGCCTTGCCGAGTATGCCGTCCAAACTGAATTGACCGGCGGCAGATACCCCTACAGCGCCGCGTGGGATGGCGTCCTGATCACCGCGACCGGCAGCGCCGAGGTCATCATCCCCTGTACCCTGCGGGCGGACGTGACGGGCGATTGCCGTGTCGCGCTGCCGGACTTGATCATACTGGCCGAGCAATGGCTCACCGGCGGCGATCCGGCTGATTGTCCGCTGCATGCCGATATAGCCGAGGGCGATTGTTTTGTGGATATGCGGGATTTTGCCGTAATGGCCGAAGAATGGGGAATGTAAAATCAACCGACGGATAAAAACCGTTATGGGGTATCACTGCTGCCGCCTTGATCGGCGCGTTGCGGCAGATACAGGGTAAAAACGCTGCCCTGATTCAGTTGGCTTTCGACCGTGATGCGCCCGTTGTGAAACTGAGCGATGTGCTTGACGATGGCCAACCCCAGACCGGTTCCACCCAGTTTGCGGCTGCGGGCCTTGTCCACCCGATAGAATCGCTCAAACAGCCGCGGCAGATGATCGGCGGCAATGCCGCAGCCATGATCGCGAACACGGATCAACAGTTCCTCTCCGACACGTTCGGCCTCAAGACGCACCGGCCGGCCGGCGTCGCTGTATTTGATCGCGTTGTCCACCAGGTTGACCGCCGCCTGCTCGCATAAAGAGGCATTGACGCGGCCTTCAAGATCGTCGGGGCAGTCGATTTCAATAGGGATGTTTTTTTCCGCGGCAAATACCTGACACAAATCCGCCGCCGCGGTCAGGATCGGTCGAATCTTTGCCGCCGCAAGCTCGGCCCGCTCACTTTTGCTTTGCTGCTCCAACCGCGACAACGTCAGCAGATCATCAATAATCGAATCGAGCCGATGCGCCTGCCGCGCAATGATCTCCAGAAAACGCCGTCGGTCATCGGGGTTATCCATCGCCCCGTCCAGCAGCGTCTCGATAAATCCCTTGATGGACGTAACCGGTGTTTTCAGTTCGTGCGAAACGTTGGCGACAAAATCACGACGCAACTGTTCCAGACGATGGATCTGCGTAATGTCATTGAGCACAATCAAAACGCCGATTTTTTGGCCTGCCTCATCCCGCAGCGGCGCGCCGCTGACCTGAAGATGCCGTTCGGCGCCCGGGCTATCGTGCAAAACCAGCCGATCTTCGACCGATACGGCGCTGTCCAGCGCCCGGCGGATAAAATGCTGAAGCTCGGTATTGCGCACCACCT
>DSDR01000108.1 GCA_011048645.1 Phycisphaerales bacterium | reverse complement strand
TTCATGCCGTATATTACCAACACCGATCAGCAGCGGGCCGAGATGCTCAACGAAATCGGCCTAACCGCCGAGGATTTGTTCGCCGACATTCCGAAAGAACTGCTCTGCGGCAGGCTGAATCTGTCCGACGGCCTCAGCGAGCAGCAGGTCCGCACGCGACTGGCAGAACTGGCGGCCAAGAATTATATTCACCTGACCTGTTTTCTGGGCGGCGGGTTTTATGACCACTTCATTCCCTCGGCGGTGTATGATCTGGCGGGACGGTCGGAGTTTTATACCGCCTATACGCCCTACCAGCCGGAGATTTCGCAGGGGACGCTGCAGGCGATCTACGAGTTTCAGTCGATGATCTGTCGGCTGACGGAGATGGAAGCGTCCAACGCCTCGATGTATGACGGCGGCACGGCGCTGTATGAGGCGATGATGATGGCGCTGCGGATTACGCGGCGAAACAAGATCATTATGGACGATTCGCTCAATCCGATTTATCGCGTGATGATTCATTCCTATACGCGCAACCTGAATATCGAACTGATCGAGACGACCAATGCCGAGGGGCTGGCCAATCGGGAGGCGATTCGGGCGGCGCTGGACGATAAGACCGCGGCGGTGATGGTGCAGAACCCGAACTTTTTCGGCTGTATCGATGACTTTGGCGATATTGCTCAGGCGGCCCACGACAAGGGCGCCCTGCTGATTGCCTCGTGTTATCCGATTGCGCTGGGCATTCTCAAGACGCCCGGCGCGATGGGGGCCGACATCGTGACCGGCGAAGGCCAGAGCCTGGGGCTGCCGATGTCGTTCGGCGGGCCGTACCTGGGGTTTATGGCCACACGCAAGCAATACGTCCGCCAACTGCCCGGCCGGATCGTGGGGCAAACGACCGACAAACAGGGACGCCGGGGGTTCGTGCTGACCCTGCAAACCCGCGAGCAGCACATCCGCCGCGACAAGGCGACGTCGAACATTTGTTCCAATGAAGCGCTGTGTGCGCTGGTGGCGCTGATCTATGTGAGCCTGCTGGGCAAAGAAGGCCTCAAGCAGACCGCTCAGCTCTGCGCCGACAAGGCCAGCTATGCCTATCAGCGGCTGACCGCCATCCCCGGCGTCAGGCCGCACTTCCATGCCAAATGGTTCTTTAATGAATTCGTGATTGACCTGCCCTGCGATGCGGCCGACGTGGTCGCCAAACTCATCGAAAAAGGCTACGCCGCCGGCTTTCCGCTGAGCCGATACTATAAGGGAATGGACAACGCCATCCTGATCGCCGTAACCGAAAAACGCACCAAACAACAAATCGGAATGCTGGCCGAGGAACTGGAAGCCATTTTGTAATCGACGATGGACGATGGACGATTTTGATAACCGCAGGGAATACAGAGAAAGTAAAAATGACCTCTGTGACCTCTGTACTACAATAAAAAAACTTCTTGTTTTTTATGCACGTTTTCACAAAAGCATAACCGTAACAATCTGATCAGACGATACTTACGTATAGTTTTGAGCATTGAGTTTTTTGTCATTTGAATTTGTTTCGGATTTCGATATTCGGATTTCGGGTTTGGTTGCGGCTCTGCCGTGCTGGGTTCTCTGTGGCATAAAAATTTGAAATAGGAAATTTGAAATAGGAAATAAAAATGAAGCTGGTGTTTGAAAAGAGTGTGCCGGGTCGGCGGGGACTGCGGGTATCGAAGTCGGATGTGCCGACGAGTATTCATTTGCGCGAAGATCTGCTTCGGACGCGGGATGCCGCCCTGCCGGAGTTGAGCGAGCTGGATGTGGTGCGGCATTTTACGGAGCTGTCGCGGCGGAATTTCGGCGTGGATACCAACTTTTACCCGCTCGGCTCGTGTACGATGAAGTACAACCCCAAGGTCTGTGAGCGGATCGCGTCGTATCCGGGCTTTGCGCATCTGCATCCGCTGCTGCCGCAGCTTCACGGCGGCGGGATGCTGACCCAGGGCGCGCTGGAGGTGCTGTACGAGATGGACAGGCTGCTGCGTGAACTCTGCGGGATGAGCGCGTTTACGATGCAACCGATGGCCGGGGCGCACGGGGAATTGACGGGCATTATGATGATGGCGGCCTACCATCGCGACCGCGGCAACAAAAAAAGCATCATTCTTGCTCCGGACAGCGCCCACGGCACGAACCCGGCCAGCGCCGCGATTGCCGGCTATACCGTCAAGACCGTGCCGAGCGACGAAACCGGCGTGATGTCAATGACGGCCCTGAAAGAGATGCTCAGCGACGAGGTGGCCGGGCTGATGCTGACCAGTCCCAATACGCTGGGGTTGTTTAACCCGCATGTCAAAGAAATCTGCGATCTTGTTCACAGCGTCGATGGACTGGCCTACTACGACGGGGCGAATCTGAACGCCATCGTCGGCAAGGTCCGTCCCGGCGATCTGGGTTTTGACATCGTCCATCTGAACCTGCACAAGACGTTTGCCACACCGCACGGCGGCGGCGGCCCCGGCGCCGGGCCGGTCGGCGTGGTCGAAAAGCTGGTTGATTATCTGCCTGTCTCGACCGTCGTCAAGCGTCAGGACGGCACGTTTGCCCTTGATTACGACCGCCCCAAGACCATCGGCTATATCGCCCCGTTTTACGGCAACTTTGCTGTCGTTCTGCGGGCATATGTGTATATTCTGATGGTCGGGCGCGAGGGGCTAAAGCGCGTCGCGGAAAACGCCGTGCTCAACGCCAACTACATCAAAGAAAAACTCAAACCCTATTATGACCTGCCCTACCCGCAGACCTGCAAACACGAGTGCGTCCTGAGCGGATCACGTCAGGTCAAACACGGCGTGCACGCGCTGGATCTGGCCAAGGGACTGATCGACGCGGGCTTCCATCCGCCGACGATGTATTTCCCGCTGATCGTCAAAGAGGCGCTGATGATCGAGCCGACCGAATGCGAAAGCAAAGCGACGATGGATGCGTTTATCGCGGCGATGATTGACCTGGCCCGCAAGGCCGAAACCGATCCGGACAGCCTTAAAAACGCACCGACCACCACGCCGGTCGGCCGTCTGGATGAAACCGCCGCGGCGCGTAATGTCAACATCGCCAGTCTGGAGTAGCGCCCCGCAACGGCAAAACGCCCGCACTGCAACGCGACGCGCCGTTTTCTCAGCGACGCGAGGGGGGCTGCACCGGAATCCGCTGCGTGGGCGGCTGGTAGGTTTGTATCGGCAGCCGCATAATTTGATCCAGCAGGGCCGAGGCGGAGTTCATATTGTTTTCGAGCGTTTGGGCGGGCAGCTCCGGCGGCAGGCCGCCGGGCCAACGGCGCGCCAGCGTAATGACGCGGCGATATTCGGCGATCAAGTTGCGAAGCACGACCGCTTGTTCGGAACGCAGCACGTCGAGGCTGGCGATGGGCTGATCGGTGATGACGCGCTCCGACTCGGACGCCTGCCGACGCGCACGCGCCGACTGTGTGCTGCGGGTGCGGCTGTTTCGTGTAATGGCGGTGTCGCCGAAATCAATGCCGTAAAACTCGTCCACCCTCCTCGGAAAATCGACCCGTCTGCGCCGCGTCAGCGGCTCCATACGACTGACCTCACGGGTGACGGTCCCCGTGCGAAGCTGATCTTCCACGCGAGCGATTTGGTTTTCGAGCGTGGCGGCGTAGTCTTCAAGCCGTTCAATCGTTGCCAGCCCCTGTCCGATGGTACGCCGGGCGGCCGCAAATCGACGGACTGTGTCGTTAATGTCGGAAGACTGAATCACCCGGGCATCGGACACGCCGCGTGCACGGGCAATGTCCTCAACCGAAGAAGCCGTGTGATCCGCCAGGCCGATCCGCACCGCCTCGGCCGAGGACAGCATCAGGACGCGACCGATGATTTCGGCCGGTAACGGCCCTTCTGCGGAAGACTCACGAGAGGGCGTTACAGAGACCCCTTCGGCCAGCGTGCGGACAATGGTCTGGGTCGGCTGGCGATTTTGGCGCTCAATAAACGAGATCTTATTGTTAATATCTTCAACTTCAACGACGGAGACCGATTTATCCACCAGCGCTCGGACAATCAGTCTCAACGACTCTTGATCAACCAGCGACATCGCATAACCGGCGTAGGCGACCAGGGTATCGGAAGAGTACAGATTCAGATAGGAGACGAATTGTTCATTCGTGAAGGCGCCCGTCATCGGACCGACCGTGCCGATCGAGGCGCTCGGAGCGATATAGATTTCATCGCACGCCAAAGCGATCAGCGCCGCGGCCGAATAGACCCCGGAAAACTCGCCGCCGGATATAAACGCCGCGACCGGACAATGGGTCGTCTGTTCGATGGTCGAAGCAATGGTTCGGGCATATTCGCCGCGGCCGCCGGGCGAGTCAATATCAATTACAATCAACTGCGTCCCGCTGTTGGCGGCGTCTGTAATCGTCTGTGCGATGCGGTCCGAAACCACTTTGGAGATCAGCGCCTCAGCCTGACGGATCGGGATGTGGACAATCGTGTTCCGTCGTCCATTGCTGTCAAGCGTGATGTCGTACTGATTTTCTTCGATGGTGATCATCTTTTTCTCTTCGCTGTGATACACCTGCAACTTGCCGCCGGCACGTCGATTGGTGCGAAAACCGTAAAAGACCTCTCCGGTTTCCCGGTGGCGAAAGGTATCGGCGGATGCAACGGCTCCCAGACTGACGACAAGTGCGGCAAAAACCACTCTAATCTTCATATTCAATCTCCCGTGTAAAATCAATTTCCGGCTCGGATTTACAGCCGCTGTACACATTTTGATGAATTTCAGTGAATCTGGATCATATACAACAGGTTTTCATATAGCATAATCCACCCGTCCGCCGCTTCTTGTTACTACTTTGAATCCATAGTTGAGTTCGAATGCGTTTGAAAATGATTGTAACACAACAGGCCGAAATGTCAAAAGAACCGGCCACGATTATATTTTCAGGAAAAATTCCATCATATCGGATCCGTTTTCGATGACAAAGCCCGACTCCAGCCCATGGCGTTCGCAAAACGGTTTTTGAAGAACGCCTTTGACACCCGTGCCGGCCATGGCAAACGGAACCGGCCCGGCAACATGCGAGCGGATGTCCACCGGCGTTGGATGATCCGGCAAAACAAGA
>DSDR01000345.1 GCA_011048645.1 Phycisphaerales bacterium | reverse complement strand
GGCTTATATCTCATCCATGGTGCCTAATTTTCAGGACGCCGAGGATATCCTGCAAACCGTTGCGTTGACCATTGCGGAAAAGTATGACACCTTTGACCCATCCTGTTCCTTTCTTTCGTGGGCGCTGGGCATTGCACAGAATAAAATTTATGATTATTTCCGAAAACAGTCGAAACAGCGTAAAATTAAAATATTGGACACGCAAACCGTAGCTCAAATCGCCGAGATTTTTGAAAAGGAAAGCTCTCATCTTAACGAAATGCGCTACGCATTGGAATTTTGTCTTGGCAAGCTGTCAGGACATTGGCGGCAGATTCTCGAATTGCGGTACATTCGGGAGCTGAGCACCCAGCGCATCGCCCAGCAGTTGGGGATGTCCAAAAACGCAATTTTCATCACCCTTCATCGCGTCCGTATGGCCTTGCAGGAGTGCATTCAAAAACGATTGTCCGCGGAGCGAAATCACCTATGAGATACGATCCCGAAATTCTGTTAAGTCTTTATCTGAATGACAACGAAGAAATGACGGACGAACAGTTTGAATGTCTTCGGTCATGGATTAACGCATCCGAGGCGCATGCTCTTCAGTTTGTTCGCGCCTCGTATATGCATCGATTGGTTCATGACCATATGACGGGAAATGATCTGCAGAAGCGTTTTATGATGCCCGTCGAGCAGCAGGGTGCAGAGTATCAGCGCAAAGACGGGTATTGTGAAGCGGCATTTTGGGACGCCCTCTCACAGCACGAAAAAGTTGCCGAAACGCTGGTGTTGCCAGATGAGTCGTCTGAGCAGCAGAAAGAATTGATTACCGATGTTCGCCGGCGCAAAGCCATGCTGAAGACCGGACAAAAAAAAATCCCTTTCAGTCTGTGGCTGTCTCTGGGTTCTTTGGCGGCCTTGTTTATGATGGTGGCGTATGTCATGCTCAATCCCCGCGTCGCCGAGCCGATCGCAACGCTGACGGACAGCCATCAGGCCCAATGGCAATGGAAGACGCTGGACGTAGGCGCACGATTAACCAATGCGCAGTACCCAATAACGCTGCTATCCGGCTATGCAAAATTGCAGTTTGATAACGGGGCGGAGGTCATCCTTGAAGGTCCCGTCGAATTTCAGCTTGTCAGCGCCGAACAAATGCGTGTTTCCCACGGCAAACTGACAGCCGTGGTTCCTCCTCCGGCGTCCGGCTTTCGTGTGGATGCTCCGGCGATGAGCGTCATTGACTTGGGGACCGAATTTTCGGTCGGGATCGACCGGGACGGCTTCTCGGCGGTCCACTTGTACGAGGGCAGCGCGTCGCTCCAGGTAGGCGAGGTCGGCAATCGCAAAACCAGCCATTTACTGACCGCCGGACAAGCTCGACGAGTGGAGTCCGCCACCGGACGGATTGAGGTGATTCCACTGGAGCAGAACACATTTGTCCGACGTTTTGATTCTGAAAAACAGTTTCTCTGGCGGGGTGAATCGGTTGATCTGGCCGCGATTGTGGCAGGAGGAGACGGGTTCAGCCCGGTCCGCGGAATCGCCGGCATTAATCCTAAAACCGGTCAGCCGGTTACAGGATACCGATTTACGGTTCACTATTCGACGGCGACATACCGCCCTGTTCCCGACAATCCCTTTGTGGATGGCGTGTTTATTCCGGACGGCGGGCTGGGTGAGAATATCATTACCTCGGCCGGTCATATTTTTAAGGACTGTCCCGATACCGCCGGCAGAAGTGACAATCCCGTCGGAGCGACCAGTCATGATATTCTGACTTTTTGCGATTATGATGAGGGCGTGATTCCCGAAGCGCGGCGAAATAAAATGGCCGTCTTCAATGGAGTGGCCAGGGGGACCGTCGAGGAGCCGGCGGTTTTGATGCACAGCAATGTCGGGATTACGTTTGATTTGCAAGCTATACGAAGCCGGCTGTCGGGAGCCGAAATCAGTCAGTTTGACTGCTTCGTTGGTTTGCCGGGAAGTTTGAGAGGTGCAACGTCCCGTTCAGACGTGTGGGTCCTGATTGATGGACAGCTCAGATACAGTAAATATGAATTGATGCCCGAAGCCGGGTTGCTGGACATAACGATTGATCTGGCCGCTTCAGATCGGTTCCTGACAATTGCCGTGACGGATGCCGCCCACACCTATGAGCCGGGCGAAGGAACGTATGCCGATGATTATGTCTATCTGGTCAAGCCGAAACTGGTCTTAAAGGGGCGTTAAGAGTTTAACCAAAGTTCCCAATGACGGGATGAATAAATCATTATTTTATTTACGGAGGTTTTGTTATGAAAAAGTTGTTGGTGTTAAGTATGATGTGGGCAACGTGCCTATCTGCTGTATCCGCATCGGTGATTGTTAATGTCGAGCGTGCCAATGGCCACGGGCCGGCCAGCCGGGATCCGATTGGCGCCTATGAACCGGATACACCGCCGCTGCCGTGGCCGGAAGGGGGCCTGCAGACCGGAGTCAGCAGAGCGTTAACCCCTTACGTGTATTCGGATCGGACATTTTGGTGGAACAATGTACCCGAAGAGATGGTCGGCTGGGAGCACGTTCGCACCTTTAATAATGACAAAGAGCCGGAAGCAGCCGATGTAACGTACACGGTGACGACATCTAAGGTGGCCACTATCTGGATCGCGTTTGACAGTCGTCTTCCCAACGAAACGGGCAACTGGCGTCCGGTCGATGATCCGATTACACCGTGGGGAAACGATGCCCCCGAATCGACGCAGGTGTTGGTGGACTGGTTGACGCGCCATGTGGCGGCGCCCGGTACATTTACTGATACGGGTTTGACCGTAAACGTTCAAGAGGGCGATCCCGGTACGACGCGGACAATGCTGGTCTATTCCGCCTTGCTTCCCCCCGGCTCGTATGTCTTCACTTGGCAGGCCAACCGCAACATCAGTAATTATGTGATAGGCGCCGCTCCTGCACCGAGCAAAGCCTGGGGGCCGAACCCGTATGACGGCGAGGAACTGGTGGAAATTGAAAGGGTACTGTCCTGGGAAGCTCCGGAAGATCCGAACCTGACGATCTACGGCTATGATCTCTATCTGGACCCCAACGAAACCAAAGTCGCAGCCGGCGATCCGACAGTTTTGAAGGCCGAAGGCTTGACGGAAACCAGCTACGCAGCCGACTTGCTGTATGACACGCAGTTCTTCTGGAGAGTGGATGTCGCGGGTCTGTATGACGATGACCCAAATCAGACGACGGTGGTCAACCAGGGATCGGTCTGGCGTTTTTCGACGGCCCCCGAGGCGCCCGTGATTGTGACCCAGCCGGTCGGACAGTCGCGCGGCCCCGCTGTCGGCAGACCGGACGCCCTGCTTGCGGTCGAAGTCACCAATGCGACCGATTATCAGTGGTATAAGAACGGCGTCGAGATTCCGGGGGCCACCGAAGCGACTCTGTCGATTCCCGGCGTTACGCTCGACGATGAAGGATTGTATTACTGCGTTGCATCCAATGCCATCGACGCGGTTGTGTCGGAGGAAGTGTGGCTGGAGTATGCTCGCCTGACCAGTCATTGGACCTTTGATGATACGTATCAGGATGCCGTCGGCGGGTATGAAATCATACCGGCTGCTGAACCGAACGCTCCGACGTTTGCAGAGGGCAAAATCGACAACGCTCTTGCACTTGACGGGATCAGCCAGTTCGCACACATTCCGGCTGAAGCGCTGCCGAAGAATCAACACGCTTTGACGATTGCGTTCTGGGCCAGAAATGATATCGGTACGGCCTCTGCAACGACTGCCTTTTATGCCAACACGATTGAAGAACCGGGCAATCGTCTGATCAGTGCTCAGATTCCGTTTACCAATGGCAATGCTCAGTTTGATCTCGGCAATGCCGACAGCGGAGGAGGCTACGATCGCGTCAGTGCCTCTATGCGGCCTGGGGACGATTGGGTATTCTGGGTTGTGACCAAAGATGTCGAAACCGGTGTTATGACGGTCTATCAGGACGGTTCTGAACTGGGGCAAAACGCCAATGCTCAACGGCCGTTTTACGGCGTTGAAGAGTTCTTCATCGGCGCCAGGAATTTTGATGACGGACTGGGACAGTTTTTCGGCGGCGCGATAGACGATCTGAAAATCTACAACTATGCCCTGGATCCGGTCGAAATCGCCTATCTGTATTATGACGTGACCGGCGATCCGGTATGTGTCAACCCCGACGATCCGGTCCTTCAGCAGTTTGATTACGACGGCAATTGTATCGTGGACATCGGCGATCTGGCGGTCTTTGCATCGAATTGGCTCTCCTGCCAGAGAGTTCCCGACTGCTTTGAGCGTCCGTAATTGAATTGTACAGTGTTGAAAATGTAAATCGTACTGATCCGGGGTCCGCTCGGCGGACCCCGGATATATGTCTATAAGGTATAAGCAGCGCCAATGACGGCCGTCGATTAAAATGACCATAATGGAGAATACGTATGAAACAGACAGGATTTTGTAAAAAAGGGTTTACGCTGATCGAATTGCTGGTGGTCATTGCCATTATCGCACTGCTGATGTCGATTGTCACCCCGGCAATGCGAAAGGCCAAAGAGTACGCCCGCAAGATTATGTGTCAGTCCAACTACAAACAGATTGGCCTTGCGCTCGGTTCGTACGAGGCTCACACCGGTTATAATTTCCGAAATTACAATTCCGCCACGGATGTAGATAACTTGTCGCGCCACTGGTTCTGGTACAACGGCACCGGCGATTATGCTCACGAAGCGTCGCCCTACGCCATCCGGCATTTGAGAAATTCCGGCGTGCTGCCTTCCTCTGAGGTTCTGTTTTGTCCGGGCGTCAGGAACCTGTCGTTTGACCAAAACTATCCGGCCAGCAAAGTGGCTGCGGGAGATTATACGCCTCAGAACACCGATCATATCTATGCAAGCGTGGAAAACGGCGCGTTGCCTTCAAACGACAGACCGTTGTTCTGGAGTACGCATACATGGATTTGGAAAAAAGAAATTCGTGGAGATGTTGTCTCGGTCAATAATATGTCTTCCGGCGCGATGATGTGCGATATGACCGAAGGAGCGTGGGAATTTGCTGCGGCGACCAATTCTACATTTCGAAATTTCTTTAATGCCGTCGGCGTTTCCCGAATGTTTCAGCATGCCAATGTTTTAATGAACGATATGAGTGTTAAGAATCCG
>DSDR01000169.1 GCA_011048645.1 Phycisphaerales bacterium | reverse complement strand
GCTGTCGTCGCTGACGATTGTGCTGCTGGCCGGCGCGCTGCTGCTGTTTTTGATTCCGATGTTTGCCCGCGGGATGACGGCGGTGTTTTTCGGCGCGACGGTGGAGTTTCGCAAGATGCAGGCTGAGTTGTTCAAACGCGGCGATAACGACGCGCTGCGGCGGGAAATCGAACGCACCGACGCAGCGCGTGCCGAGGTGTTTGCTATTTTGGAAGGGTTCAGCGCGGGCATCGACACCGAACAGCTTGAGAGTAAGGCCAAAACCCTTTATCGCCAATACGGCGACGAACTGCGCTATCGTGAGGTGTCCTCTGATCAATTCCTTGCGTTGCGACAGGAAGCGCGGGCGATTCGCGACCGTCTCATTGAGGCGTTTGACAGTCGCGACAAGGCCGACGTGTATGCCATTCTCGATCAACTGACCGAGACGTATGGCGACGATTCGCGATTTGTCGGGACCTCGATGGAACATATGATTCAAATGGCCGCGACGTATCGCCGCACCATTGAAGGCGTCGATTTGAACCGTCGTGAAGACTATGCCGCCGAACTGGAGGCGGTCAAAGAACAGCTCCGAGCGCTGTTCGGCCCGCTGCCCGGCGAAAGCACGCCGAGTCTGGCAATGTATCGCTTCGGGGCGACGCGGCGAGATGTGATGGAAAAGCATATTCAGTACCTCGTTTGGCAGGAAAAGTGGGTTCAGCAGGCCCCCGACCAGCCGCTGGTCAAAGTTGCCGTTCGCCGCGACGACACCGAACAGGGCGTATTTGCCGGTACCGAGTTGGCGCTGCTTTTTGCGTTGGTCGAATCGCAGGCCGAGGCGATGTTTGAGCCGCGATCGACGTTTTACTGGCAGTATTTTATCGATGACAGCACGCCGGGGCATTACTTTGGCGGCGTCGGGCCGGAGGTGCTCGGCACGCTGCTGCTGACGCTGCTGGCGATGTTGTTTGCCGTCCCGCTGGGCGTCATCTCAGCGGCGTATCTGGTGGAGTATGCCGGGCAAAATGGGGTGATCAAAATCATCCGCACCTGTATCAATACACTGGCCGGGGTGCCGAGCATCGTCTATGGACTGTTCGGGCTGGCGTTTTTTGTGATGCTGGTGGGCAATCCCTGCATCCTGACCGCCTCAATGACGCTGTCGCTGCTGGTATTGCCGGTAATTATTCGAGCGTCTGAGGAGGCGATTCGCGCTGTGCCGCAAACCTATCGCGAGGCGTCGCTGGCCTTGGGTGCAGGGACGTTTCGCACGTTCGTAACCGTGACGCTGCCGGCGGCCGGGCCGGGTATTCTGACCGGCATCATCCTGAGCCTCAGCCGAGCGGCCGGCGAGACCGCACCGATTCTCTTTGCCGGAGCGGTGGCGCTGGGGCCGGTTCCCGATTTTTCGGGGAAATGGTGGCTTCAGCCGACGCGAGCCTTGTCTTACGGCAGTTATGATATCACCGTCGGCGATAAGCTGGCGATGATGGCGCCGCATAATCAGTACGGTATGGTCACAACGCTGATCCTGCTGGTGCTGCTGCTGAATGTGACCGCGATTGTGATTCGTTCACGAATGAGCCGAAAACTGAGAGGTACCTGATGAAATCGATGCTGACCCATTCGCTTCAAATTCCGGATGATAACCCGCGCCAGGCCGCAAAGGCAGTCGCCCCGGACAAGGAAAGACCGAACGGCCGTATTCGCATCAAATCGCGACAGGATGTCTTTTCCGATGCGGCCATTGCGCCGGAAAAGGTGGTCATCTCGGCGCGCGATTTTGGCTTTTATTACGGCGCCAAGGTCGGCGTCGAAAACATCACGATGGATATTGAAGTCGGTTCGGTAACCGCCATCATCGGCCCCAGCGGCTGCGGCAAAAGTACCTTTCTTCGCTGCATCAACCGGATGAACGACCTGATTCCGTGCGGCCGGGCCGAAGGGCTGCTGGCGGTCGGCGGTCAGAATGTCTATGACCGACGCACCAATCTGGTCAATCTGCGTCAGCAGGTCGGAATGGTCTTTCAGCAGCCCAACCCGTTTGCCAAGTCGATTTATGACAACGTTTGTTACGGCCCGCGTTTGCAGGGGATTCGCCGCCGCGCCCGGCTGGATGAGATCGTTGAAACGTGCCTCCGCGATGCCGCGCTGTGGGACGAGGTCAAAGACGATTTGCACAAATCGGCGCTGGCCCTGTCCGGCGGCCAGCAGCAGCGGCTGTGCCTGGCCCGTACGCTGGCCACCCGGCCGACCGTCGTGCTGATGGATGAGCCGTGTTCGGCGCTGGATCCGATTGCCACCGCACGCATTGAAGATTTAATCGCGGCATTGAAGGGCACTTACACCATCGTGATTGTAACGCACAATATGCAGCAGGCCGCCCGCGTCAGCGACCGTACGGCCTTTTTCTGTCTGGGCAAACTGATTGAGTACGGCAGGACGGACCGGCTCTTTACCAACCCGGCCGTCAAACAGACCGAAGACTATATCACCGGACGATTCGGCTGATGTCAGATGAAAGCAGCCGCCCCCAAGATGGGGCGATTGTTCAGCGGTAACCGAATGATTAAAACCGCCGATTCACAAAGGATCGCACTGTATGACAACACATATGAAAAATGAGATTGAAAAGCTCAAAAAGAAGCTTCTGGCCCTGTCGGCGGAGGTGGAACAGCAACTCTGGCTGGCGGTCAAATCCATCAAAGAACGCGACGACCGGATGGCTCGGCGCGTCATTGAGCAGGACTTGAACATCGACCAAAACGAAGTGGACGTGGAAGAAGAATGTCTCAAGATTCTTGCGCTGTATCAGCCCGTGGCGGTCGATTTGCGGTTTATCGTCACCGCGTTCAAGATCAACAACGATCTGGAGCGGATCGGCGATTTGTCGGTCAACATCGCCGAGCGAAGCGACTTTCTGGCTCGTCATGAACCGGTCAATGTGCCGTTTGATTTTGATCGGATGGCGCAACTTACCCAGACCATGGTGCGCGACGGCATCGCCGCCCTGGTCAATCTGGATTGTGTACTGGCCTACGGCGTCTGTCGGCGCGACGACGAGGTGGACGCCATGAACAAGCAAATGTACGACCAGGTCAAACAGGGGATCCTTGAACACCCCGACCATATCGAAAGCCTGATTCATCTGCTCAGCGTCTCGCGGCACCTCGAACGCATTGCCGATCACGCCACCAACATCGCCGAAGACGTCATCTATATGGTCGAAGGCCGCATCATCCGACACAAAACAGAAGAATACACCTGACCCGTTCGATGCATCGCGACAGCATTTCGCTGTAACGTATTAACGCAATAAGACGACCGATTGACGAGAAATGACGCCGCGAAGAACACAAAAAATAGTTTTGAGTTATGAGTTTTTAGTTTTGAGTTGAACTAAGAACTCTTTTTCTGTGTTCTCTGTACTGCAATAGAAAAACGTCTTATCGGTGCGCCGCTCAGTCGGTAATGCCCAGGTCGTCTTTGGTCATCAGGCTCTCAAAGATGTAGCCGGCCCGTTCGATGTTTTCGCGGGCGCCTTGTTTGCGGTCGATAACGGCAACGATTTTCTTGACGGTTGCACCGGCATCGGCGATGATTTTGGCCGCTTCAAGGACCTGTCCGCCGGTGGTGGCGATGTCTTCAACCAGCAGCACCACATCGCCGGCGCACAGGCGCCCCTCGACCATTTTGCCGGTGCCGTAGTCTTTTTTGCTGTTGCGGATGATGACCCAAGGTTTGTCGGCTTCCATCGCCGTTGCCGCCGCCAGCGCCACACCGCCCAGCTCGGCGCCGGCAATCAGCGTCACATCGTCGCTCAGATGGTCGCAAAACGCCTTGCCCAGCGCCCGCAGCACGTCCGGCTGCGTCTCGAACAGGTACTTATCCATATAGTATGTGCTGCGTTTGCCGCTGCGCAATACAAAATCACCTTCCAGATACGACGTTTCCTTAACCCGTCGAATCAGCGTCTGTTTATCCATCATCGTCTCCGAAAAAACTCCGTGGTGGGTTCGCGTCTGATTCATTGTCGCCGGCGTTAATCCTGCGGGATGACCCGCGCAAATCCGGCGTCGATGTACTGTCCGCCGGTGGTCTGCCGGCAATGAATAGCCATAACGTTGGTTCCGATTTTCAACGCCTTGCGGGCGGTTTCACTGAGCGGATAGGGGTCATAATCGGTGGTAAATCCGCCCAGCTCTGCCACAAAAACGCCGTTGATGTAGATTTGGGCGTCCTCGTCGTGGTGGACATACAGGTGCAGGTCGTCCGGAATCGCGGCGAGTGTAAATTCCCGCCGCAGCCAGATATCTGACGTGTTCCATCGCGTTCGCACGACCGCGCCGGGGGTGCCGCGCGTGCCGAAGCCGCCCGGACCGGTACGCCAGCCGGCCGCGGCCGGATCAAAATCAACCGCGTACCAGTTTTCCGCCGGGCGGTCGAACACGTAGTGCCATTGCCGGGCTGAATCCATCGACGTAGCGACCGTTTCGATGATTTTCGGCGGATTCGGAATTGCCGACCACGTCCCGGCCATCGAATCGGCGTTGGCGACCCATTTGTTCCAAATGTCGCGGTCCTGCATCAGACGAATAAAGACGCCGCCAACGACCGGACGCGCGCGAAAGCCGCGCTGGCGGGCGTTATGCGTCCAGTACCAGTCCGTCATCGGCACGCGATCCGGCGTCTCGTTGAGAAAGCGAACGACCGGGGCGATCAGTGCCTTAAAGTCATCCTGATGGTTGGTAATCGAGGCCGTCCACAGGATCCAGTCCAGTTTCGTATAGTTGCTGCGGTTGTCCAGCGGCAGACCGTAGCGATTTTGCACCCGCTTGTAATGAGCCATTTCCGTTTCGGCCACCTCTTTCGGGAACAGATTCAGCTTCAAAATGTCGTCCCAGACAAGATTGTACTTCTGACTCCACGTACCGGGTCGGTCAAACGCCAGCCGATAATGATCGCCGTCATCGGCCATACGCATCCATTCGTTGACATAGCTTTCTGCGGTTTTACGGTAAAGTTCAGCCGTTTGAGGCTCGCCCATCCGCTCGGCCAGTTTGGCATACGCACCCAGTGCGACAATCGCTTTGAGCGACAGATTGACGTTATGCGCCAAATGGCCCGCAAAGTCGTCCGTACAAAGCTGGTTTTCCGGATCCAGCCCCTTGCTCTTGAGATATTCGGCCCATTCGGTCAG
>DSDR01000253.1 GCA_011048645.1 Phycisphaerales bacterium | reverse complement strand
GATGAAATGAGCGGTCTTGAACTGCTGTTTGTCACCTGTGCGGCCTTTGGTACCATTCTGTTTGTCATCCGGCTGGTACTGATGTTTCTCGGAGGCGACGCCGAGACCGGCGATGCCGACGGGCTGGACGGCGCCGACGGGGCAGACGGAGTCGATACCGACTTTTCCGATTCCGATCTGAGCTTCAAAGTGCTGTCGCTGCAGGGCATAACCGCCTTTTTTATGATGTTCGGACTGGTCGGCTGGGCCTTGGTCAGACAGGGCAATATCTCGGCCCTTTTTTCCATCCTCGGCGGTACGATCGCGGGACTGGCGACGGTCTGGGTCATGAAGAAGATTTTTCAGATGGCCGGAGCATTGCAATCCAGCGGCACCATCGACCTGCAAAACGCCGTCGGTCAGGAAGGGCACGTCTATCTGACCATCCGACCCGGCCAGACCGGCAAAGTCCAGCTCACGGTTCAGGGCCGCTTGTCCGTCTTGAACGCCATGGCCGAGGGTAACGAGGAAATCAAAACCGGACAGCGCGTCCGGGTGGTGCGCATCAGCGCCGATACATTGGTCGTCGAAACACTGAATTCATAAAGATGGACTCTAACAGGAAGGAATGATTATGCCGTCTTCAACGATTATCTGGCTGTTTGTAATTCTTGCGTTCGTCATTCTGGTCTTATCGACGCTGATGTTCCTGGCGTCGCGGTATAAACGCTGCGCATCCGACCAGATTCTCGTTACGTATGGTCGCGTCGGCAAGAATCAATCCGCGCGCTGCATCCACGGCGGCGGCACGTTCGTCTGGCCGCTGATTCAGGACTATGCCTATATGAGCCTGACCCCGATGACGATCACGATTCCGCTGGAAAACGCCCTGTCGCTGCAAAACATCCGCATCAACGTGCCCAGCACATTTACCGTCGGCATCAGCACCGAGCCGGGGATTATGAACAACGCCGCCGAGCGTCTGCTGCGGATCAGTCCGCGCCAGATCGAGGAAATGGCTAAGGAAATCATCTTCGGCCAACTGCGTCTGACGGTCGCCTCGCTGACCATTGAACAAATCAACCAGGACCGTGAAAGTTTTCTGGAGTCCATCCGAAAGAACGTCGAGCCGGAACTGAACAAGATCGGGCTATATCTGATCAACGTCAACATCACCGACATTACCGACGGCTCCAATTATATTGAAAGCATCGGCAAAAAGGCCGCCGCCGAGGCGATCAATACGGCCAAGGTCGATGTGGCCGAACAGGAAAAGCTGGGCGCTATCGGCGAGGCGCAGGCCGTTCGCGAGCGCACGATCCGCGTGGCCGAAAACGCCGCTGAATCGGAAAAAGGCGAGAAAAAAGCCGAAGCCGACAAGCGCGTCTTTGTGCGTCAGCAGGAGACCTCCGCCTCGGTGGGTGAGGCTGAAGCCGACCGCGAAAAAGCCATTCGGCTGGCTGAGAATATGGCCCAGGCCGACAAGGGCCAGAAGAAAGCCGAAGCCGACAAACGCGTCTATGTCCAGCAGCAGGAGGCCGAAGCCGTCAAAGGCGAAAAGAAGGCCGTCGCCGAGCAGCGCATTTATGTGCAGCAGCAGGAAGCGCTGGCGGTCTCCGGTGAGAACAAGGCCAAGGCCGACATCGCCGACGCCGACGCCCTGCTGGCCATCAAACGGGCCGAAGCGCTGAAAAAAGGCGAGGTCGCCAAACGGCAGGCCGAAGTGGAAATCCAAAAAGCCCAGTATCTGGCCGAGCAGCAGCGGCTCAACGCCGAAGTCATCGTCCGTCAGGAAACCGAAAAACGCAAAGTCGAGATCGAAGCCGAGGCCGAAGCCGAACGCCTCCGCCGCGAGGCCAGAGGACAGGCCGACGCGGTGCTGGCCAAATACGAAGCCGAGGCCAAGGGTATCCGGCAGGTGCTGGACAGCAAGGCCGTCGGTTACGCCTCACTGGTCAAAAGCTGCAACGGCGACGCCAAGGCCGCGTCCACACTGTTGATGATTGAAAAACTCGAAGAGATCGTCGCCCGTCAGGTCGATGCCATCAAGAATCTCAAGATCGACAAGATCACCGTCTGGGACAGCGGCGCCGGCGACAAAGGCGGCTCGTCCACCTCCCACTTTCTGTCCAGTATGATCAAGGCCATCCCCCCGCTGCAGGATGTCGCCGGTATGGCGGGTGTGCAGTTGCCCGACTATCTGGGACGTATGGCCGAGCACACAGAAAGCAAAACTGATGACAAAGGCCGATCCGAATCGTCAACACCGACCGCCAAAGACGTCAAAGACATCAAACCCGCTAAAGAATAATCTCAGCGCGCTCAGTAGTAATAGGTCAGCGTCATATCGACGCGCCAATTGTCTTTGCCCTGCGGCAGTTTCTCGAAGCTGAGCTGTTCGCACTGCAGCTCCGGCCAGCGAACCAGCATCGTTGAGAGGAATTTGGCGGTTCGTTCGATGTCGATGGTGCGAATCGAAAGCGTCGCTGAACGCGCTCGTTTGCCCGCGCGTCGTGTTTCGCCGCGGGTATTCAGCGTGAAGTTGGCCGGCGGAATGGAAAACAGCGTCGCGAACTGATTGACCGCCTGCGTAAAGTCAAAGTCGCCGGCAGCGGCGCCTTCTTCCTGCTGATGGGTCAGACGCTGCGGCTCAATCTTGATGATCTGAGCCAGCAGCTCTTCGGCCGTTTCATAGTCGTTTTTTTCGTTTTCCCAGGCCGTCGTCGCACGGGGATAAAACACCGCTGCGGCCGCAACCGCCCACACGCCGGCCACCACGGGGATCGCAATATAATAAAACAACGGATTTTTCAGATAATCTTTCATAACGGACCTCACTGTACCGGTTCAACCGTAAATTCAAAACTGTCGCGATTGCCCGCCATGGACATCCGTTCCTGACCGAATCGCAAACGAGGATGTTTTTTAATGGACTCAAACAAATCCAGCGTCGCACGCCGACCGTTGGTATCGCCTCGAACCCGCATCGTACGTTCGGTCAGGGTGATCTGCTGGATGACGACATCCACCGAGGGCGGGGCGTTGTTGATCGCTTCCAGCAGAAACGTCAGCTTGGCCGGCACCGATTTGTCGTCGCCGGGGCCGAGACCTTCCTGTACCCGCCGGACGTTGATCAAGGTACGCCGCAGGCGCGATGTAATCGCCTCGGTCGTCGGCGGGTTGCCGCCGTACATTGCCGCGCGATACTCCTGAGCCAGTTTGGTGTTGAGCGTCTGGGCATAGGCGTTCATTCGCCAGGTGCGGGACTGAAAATAAATCGCAATGGCCGCCAGCAGGATGGTCAGTGAAATACCGGCCAGTCGCAAGCTGGATTCCATCATCTTGCGCTTGCCCTGATAGGGCATAAAATCGCGCCGAAAATCTGCCGTGATCTCTCTTTCCAGCGGCGCCATAGCCGCGCCGACAGCCATCAGCACGGCCCCGGCCGAAATATCGCGATCAAGCGGCGTTTCGAAATTCAGCTTCTCGACAGCCGATTCGACGCGAACCTCCAACCCCGTCCGTTCAGCCAGCGTCTGGCGATCCACTCCCTCCGGCGCATCGACAAACACCGCTTTTTTGAGCGGCTGTTCTTCGCCGGCGCTGGCCACAGCCAGCAACATCTCTCGCGTTAAAGCGGCGGTGCGCTGCTGATGACCCTGGAGCAAAAACGACCGCATTTTCGGCGCATATCCGCCTTGACCGGGCTGGATAAAATAGCCGTTGTTCTCGGTCGCCAGAATATACAGCGTATCGGGGTGCTTTGAGATGCCCAACGTTCGCTCCAGCACGCGCGACAGACACACCGCGTCCGGCTCCATCATTTCCGGATCCAGTCCGCCTTCCTGGATATCCAGCAGGATATCCGTAACCGTTTGACGGTCGGCGGTGAAGGTCGCCACTTCCGAACCGGTCGGCAGCGGTCCGGTAATGGCAAAGGTAACCGCCAGATTCATCGCATCGGCGGCGGCGGCCTCCTCGGCGTCAAACTTAATGGTGCTTTCCACCTGCCGCGGCTCGCTGAACTCCGAGTGCAAATGGTATTGGGTATAATAGCCGCAGTCCAGCGCCACAAACATTGATTCGGCGACGACGCTGTGCCGAGATACGGCGCGAGCCGCTTCCAACGCCGTGGTCTGAGCCGAATGACCTTCGGTCGGCTGAATGTCCAGGACAGCGGTGATTGTCCCCTGATTTTTTTCAGACAGCCGGACGGCCAAAGCCCGACTGCGGGCCAAATACAATCCCATACTGTGTGTCTGTTCCACGTTGATGACTCCCGTTTATCTTGTATCTTCTATTTTCTGACTTCTGACTTCTGACTGAATCACAATCCATACAAAATCACCAGTTGTTCCACATTTCGGTCTTCTTTAATCACCGTTGCGACCGCCGAGACACGCGCGTTTCCGCTCTGACCGACAACGCGAATCAGGAAAAAATTACTGGTTGTCGTCAGATAGTCTTTGGCTCGCTCAATCGCGATGCTGTCGCCGTAAAACGCCTGTTTCAACTCATCAATGCTTTGAATTGGTTCGTCCTGACGTTTGCGGATAATGTTTTCGGCCAACTCGGCCGGATTGCCGCCGCCGAAGGTCAGCGCCGCTTCCAGCACATGCCGCGGGGCGGTATTGACATTGACCCGCTGCGACCCCCACAGCGCCAGATACTTCAGCGGCGATTCGTCGGGCAGCGCCGTATGCCCGGCGGGCCGAGCCAGCGACTGGCGATCCAATAGGGCGCTGTGGAACAACTTGGCAAAATCCGCCGCGTGGGCAACGGTCGGGCGCTGCGGAGCGGCCTGAGCCGATTGGGCCTGCTGTTGAGTCGGCCGCACCCGCGCCGTGGTGCGCGTCGTGGTGATGCGTCCTGCCGGCTGAGTCCGAGCGGCGGCTGTGCTGCGCTGCGGCTGCAAGAGAATGGGACTGGGGTTCAGCTCAAAGGTTTTATACTTATAAATCTCCTCGAGCTGATCTGCCAGCATTTTTTGCTCAAGGTCGCTCATCCCCATCCAATCGCAAAACGTCGCCAGTACGGCCTCGGCCTGTTTGTTGACCGCCTCCCGATTGGTAATCGCCCAGGCCAGCGGCATTTTGGCGTTTTCATCTTCAATCGTGATGACCGCTCTGGCCGAACCGATGTGCAGCTCTATCGGTTCAATTACATACGGCCACGGCGGTCCATACGGGCCGGGCACCTGAATATCATTCGGGTCGATTTCAATGAACGTATCCCCTGAAT
>DSDR01000163.1 GCA_011048645.1 Phycisphaerales bacterium | reverse complement strand
TTGAGCTGCTACGGCAGCGTCATCAATAAAACGCCGTATCTGGATCGCCTGGCAAACGAGGGGATGCGGTTTAGCAATTGTTTTTGTACGAACTCGATATGTGCTCCCAGTCGAGCCGTTATTCTGACGGGCAAATACAGTCATATCAACGGCCAGATCAATAACAGGCGTCGTTTTGACGGCAGCCAGCAGACGTTTCCTAAGCTGCTTCAGCAGGCCGGCTACCAGACGGCCATGATCGGCAAGTGGCATCTCAAAAGCAATCCCACCGGCTTTGACCATTGGGAAATCCTGCCGGGACAGGGATCCTATTACAATCCCGACTTTCTGCAAATGGACGGTTCACAAAAACGGTATGAGGGCTACTGCACGGATATCATTACCGATGTGACGATTGAGTGGCTCGATACGCAGCGCGATACGAATAAACCGTTTATGGTTATGTGTCATCACAAGGCCCCGCATCGCAACTGGTCGCCGCATCCGCGCCATTTCGGAAAACACAAACACGGCACAATCCCAGAACCCAAGACCCTGTTTGCCGATCATGCCGGTCGGTCTGCGGCATCGGACGAAAGTGAAATGAGTCTCCGTGATCATTTTTATTGGGGCTGGGATATGAAATTCAACGGGCCAAATCTGTTTCCTGAACATTTCCGTTCAGGCATTCCCAACGGCGAATACGCCCGGATGACGCCGCAGCAGAAGGCCCGATGGGACGCCCATTATGAGCCGGAAAATCAGGCCTTCATCGAGCAAATGAAAGCCGGCAAACTCAGCGATGACGATATTGTCCGCTGGAAATATCAGCGTTATATGCACGATTATCTGGGAACCATCGCGGCCGTTGATGAGGGGGTGGGGCGTATTCTTGATTATCTGGACAAGACCGGGCTGGCTGAGAATACGGTGGTGGTCTATACGTCCGATCAGGGCTTTTTCCTCGGCGATCACGGCTGGTATGACAAACGCTTTATGTATGAGCCGTCGCTGCGGATGCCCCTGCTGGTGCGATGGCCCAAACGCATTCAAGCCGGATCGGTGTCCGATAAAATGACGCTGAATCTGGATTTTGCCCCGACGTTTGTCGATCTGGCCGCAAGAACGGTCCCCGACGACATACAGGGTGAAAGTCTGCGGCCGATTCTTGTCGGTCAAAGCCCGTCGGATTGGCGCACGGCGATGTACTACCACTACTATGAGTTTCCGTTTGAACATCAGGTCAAGCGGCATTATGGGATTCGAACGCATCGGTACAAGCTGATTCACTTTTATTATGATATAGATGCCTGGGAATTGTACGACCTGGCCGAAGATCCAAATGAACTGAACAATCTTTACGATGACCCACATTATTCGGACCTTGTCAATCGGCTCAAACAACAGCTTCAGAGACTGCAAACGCAGTACGGCGACAGCGAAGAATTAGCCCGAAGCCTGTTGCCGTAGCCTCGGAACAACTTAGTTCGGTTCTGCGTTGTGGGCGTTTTTCGCAAGGCCAGGCGGCTGCACACGGGAGAGAAAAATCCCTAAAAGAGGACAAGTCAAATCTTTTAGTGCGCAAAAATATGTCCTCCGACGAGCTTTGCGTCATGATAAAATCCCGGCAATTTCCCGATTATGTTACGAATTTCCATCATTAAATTACGTTGTTCCATTCCGAAAGGCCGCGTCAAATGGTATAATGCAGTTATGTATTTATGGTACTTTTTGACGGGGATTAGGTGATATGAATACTCTATTCATTGATGGCGAGGATGGATACCGGGCGGCATTTATCGAAGTCTCGCATTATCCCCGCATTCTGTTGGATTCAATCGGTTTTCACGCTTCGCATACAACGATAACTTCTGTTTCTAATATAAAAACATAACACATCTTTTATTGGAGGTCTGTATGATGAAGAAAGTCTGGGTACTCTTATTGTTTGGCTGCATCGCCTTTACGCTGCAAGCCAATATCATCAGTGTTAACTTTGCAGAAAGGGAGGATCAACTCATCCAGCCGGAAGAGTCTGCCGGTCTGGGAGGTTATGAAGCGGCCAATTTCAACAATTTTATCGGAAAAGAAGGATCCGGTGCTCTGGTGGATGAATTTGCCCGGCCGACGGGGGCGACAATATCTTATACGTCATCCAATATGTGGGGCGACGGGACGGCCGGTGTTACGACGGCCGATGACCGATTGTCGCGCGGCTATCTGGACGACGGCGAAACGACGGAACCCTATGGGGTGGTGATTCAAGTATCGAACATTCCTTACGAGCAGTACCGTGTTATTGTTTATCACGCTACCGATAACGCGGTCGGCTATACCGACGTGGACGTGAACGGCCAAATCCAAAATATTCCAACCACTTCCCGTTGGGGTTCAATGCGACGCTGGGAAGAAGGCGTAAACTGCCTGGTCTTCAGAGGCTTAACCGAAGAGACGCTCGATATCAAAGTCCTCAGCCGCTATGCCGACGGCGCCGGCAATTTCCGCGGCAGCGTGGCGGGATTTCAGATCATCAGCGAGGCCATCGCCTCCGATCCTGTCCCTGCCTACGGCCAGACGGATGTGCCGGTCGATGTGACGCTCGAATGGGCCGCTCCGGCCACCTATGAGGCGACGAGCTATCAAGTGTATATAGACCCCAATGTAGCGATGGTGGAAAACGGGCATCCTGATGCGTTGTTGGATACGGTCGCCGACCCGAGCGTCGAGGTATCGCTGCTCTATGACCAGACGTATTACTGGCGCGTCGATGCGGTTGATCCGAATGAAGGCGGCAGCCCCGCGATTCGTCCGGGCAGGATTTGGACGTTTTCGACGACCGTTCATCCTTCGGTGCTTGAGCCGCAGCTGTATGCGCCGGGTATTACGGTGCTGAACCCAAGCTTTGAAAAAGAAGATCGATATTGGATAGCGACGCCGGATTGGTTTGATTACGGCGCTGCCTATCAGGAAGGCCCGTTCCCGACGCCTTTCGGCAATGTCTGGGGTGTATGTGAAGATGGTATGCACTGGCAGCCGATTGGTGAATGGGCGCCGAATGTGGATTATGTCATCAGTGTCGTGGTAGGCAAACGCAGCGGGTTCAGCGACGGACGTACCAAGGTGGCCTTGTGGGCCGGCGGAACCGTGCCATCGGATCAGGCCGCCGGCGACGCGACAACCCCGTCCGGCGTGGGGGCTGCGTTAATTGCTGAACACGTGTTCCCCCGAGTGACCGAGGACAACGGCCATGAACACCATTCGGTGATTCTGAATACGGGATCGGCGCACACGCCCGGCGATCCTCTGTTTATCGCCTTTACGCGGGCCGAAGGCTCCACTTCGACGGATAGAGCCTACTTTGACAATGTCCGCGTCAATCTGCCGCGCGATCCGCGAAGCGCCTGGGGACCCAGTCCGTACAACGGCGAAACGGGCGTATCCATTTCCGTGCCGCCGACGCTGTCCTGGCAGCAGGGCGTCAATTCCGACACGAATTATCAGCCGGATCCGACGATCACCGGTTATCACATTTACTTTGGTAAGGACAAACATGCGGTCGGGACAGGCGATGTCTCCGTCTATAAAGGCTATCAGCCCGTTGGGCAGGAAAGCATTATCATTAACGAGACGCTCGAAGAGTTCTCAACCTATTATTGGCGCGTCGATGAAGAAATCAGCAACGGCGCCGAACTGCTGACCGGCCCGGTCTGGAGCTTCACGACGGATCTGTCCAATCGCCTGATTGCCCACTGGACATTCGACGGCAATCTGAACGACCAAGTCGCTGAACTGACGGGCCTGCCGGAAGGCGACTGGCCGGCTGTGTTGTATGTCGGCGATCCCAACAATCCCGTTACCGAGCCTGTTTTTGATGAGGGGATTGATGGGCAGGCGGTGCGTTTGACCCGCGGCGACGGCAGCTATCTGGTGATTCCCGGAAGCGAGGAGTTCTTTAATTTCTATCCGGAAGGGATTACCGTTAGTCTGTGGTATAAACCGACGGATTATGAAGTAACCGACGGGTTTATGGGGCTGATGGCCAAACGAAGCGGTTCGTTCGGATGGCAGATCTTTGATACGGCCGTTTACTACAGCGCCGGCCTGGAAGCGCGGATTGACGGCACGAATATCAATCCGGCCGGGCGTCTGGACGACGGCGATTGGCATCTGGCGGTGTTAACTTTCGACGGCGTGTCGAACACAATGACCCTCTATCTGGACGGCGAATCGGTCGGCACAGCCGAGTTGACGCCGACGGACGGCAATGACGCCGTCGTGACGCTGGGCGTTGCAAATAGCGCCGGCGAGTGGGAATTTGACGGCCTGATCGATGATGTTCGCGTCTTCAGCTATCCGATGGAGCCGCTGGATGTGGCGCGGATGTATATTGACTTTGAACCGGACAAGACCGTCTGCCTGAATCCGAATGATCCGGCCTTGCGATATGACTTCAACGGCGACTGTGTCGTGAATTTGGCGGATTTCGCCTTGATGGCGCAAGACTGGACCGATTGCAACATCTATCCGGATTGTTATTGATAAAGGCCGAAACCATAAACTAAATGACATCACGTTTTTATTTAGGAGTCAGGTAATGAAAACGAAAAACCTAATTCGTATTACGTTGTTGGCTGTATTGGCGTTTACGTGCGGTTCGGCGATCGCCGCCGATATCATCTCCCTGAATTTCAGTGAAAATTCAAACAACCAGATCTTTGACGGCGGCCAGCTCATCGGCCCGCTCCAAACCGACAGCGCGAACTGGAATATAACGGACGTCCGCGATTCCGGAACGCTTGCCGCCGGCACAAAGTCGAATCTGATTGATGACTGGGGAATCAACATCGGTGTGTCGGTGACGTGGGAATCCAGTGTCGTCTATTGGAATCACGACGGCACAGCCGATGACGAGCACAAAATGTCCGTCGGGTATATTGATGACGGCGGCGATGGAATTAATATCGTCTTTGAGAACATTCCCTATGCCCGTTATCGTGTGTATGGATTGATTGCCACCGACCAGAATCAGGGCGCCGCCGGGGCGACTCCGCCGAACAGTTTCCCCGCGCGCAATTTTCAGGTCAACGGCCAGTGGGTTTTTGGCGGCGATGAGTCCACGACGGCAAGAGCCTACGGGACGATTACCAACAATTACGACGCCCATGGCGAATACTGGACAGAGATCGTGCCCGGCGAGGTGGTGGGCAACTATTGGACCTTTGAAACCAGCGGCTCGACGCTGACGATCCAGGGATTG
>DSDR01000193.1 GCA_011048645.1 Phycisphaerales bacterium | reverse complement strand
TCGTGATGCGCCGGTACTCAAAAGAACCCGTCGCATCGCCGCCGCCGGATGTCCCGCAGGCAAGTGAAACTCAAACGCCGCCGTCTTCTTCCTCATCGGAGCAATCGCCTGAGCTGGCCCACAGTGTTGATGAGCTTCAGCGTGTGTTGGAAATCGGCATGCGGGGCGACACTGCCGGCTTGCTGGAGGCGCTCAAATCCGGCAGCGAGATTGCCCAAATGGCCGCGGCGCACTATCTGGGGCGGTTCGGTGATGAATCAGCCATTGAGCCGCTCGAACTGGCCGAAAGCCGCTGGTTTCCGAATGGCTCGCCGGATAATCCGTTTGCACTGGCGATTGCCCAAATTCGTCAACGGCTTGAAGAGGCGGCACCGTCGCAACCGACCGCGCCCGATAGTGCTGAACCGACCGAGGCGGCGCAGCAGGAACCGCAGGCAGAGCCTCAAACGCCGCCGGCTGTTTCGGGGCAGGTGATCGGGTTTGACGGGACACGTCTTGCCGGCGTTGAGATATCCGTTCGCGCGGAGGGCCAGACGTCATCGCAGGGACAAACGCTGACAGCCATCACCGATGATCAGGGACGCTACGCCTTCGACGCACTGCCGGACGGATTGTGCGTGGTGTCGGTACGCGACCCGCAGCGGCGTATCGCCGAGACACATCAAATGGTTTGGGCGGTCGCCGGACAGCCTTTGACGCTGGATTTCGGCGGTGCGGCTTCGGTTGCCGGTGCGGTGATCATCGATGACGAGCCGCTGGCCGAACAGGCGCTGCTGCTTTCCGATAATTTTCAGAATCCAGAACAAGGCGTTTTTGCCGCCGTTATGCAGACGGACGCGCAGGGCGTTTTTTACTGTACGGGCGTGCCGGCAGGGCAATACGGCCTGTTTGCCCGTCTTATGGCCAATCGCTGGACGCTGCTGGAGCGTTTTGAGGCCGACCGGTCGGATGTGTCCCTGCTGATTGACCCGCCTGCGGTCGAGCTGACGGTGCAGGCGCCTGAGTTGCCCGATGCACTCGAAATGATGGCGGTTTCGCTTCGATACAGTCCCGACAGCGCCGATACGCTGGCGGTATGGACGGGCGTTAAAACCGAAGAGCCGACGGTTTTTCGTATTCACGGCGTTCTTCCGTCAGACTATACGCTTTGTATGGATTTCAGCAATGGCGTTCGCTGGATGCGGAACATTTCGGTCGATCAGCGAGCCGAACAACTTTTTATTGCCGAAGAGATTCCCTATGGCTTGGCCGGATTAACGGGACAGTTCCTGAGCGACTGGCCTGAAGGCCTGACGCTGGAGTCCACCGATCCGCCGGTTCGGGTCAGCGTGATGCCGGAACCGGACGGCGGTTATGTGCTGGACGGACTGCCGCGGGCAATGTATGCGCTGGGCGTGACGGTTAATCGACTGTTTGTGCCGTATCTGGAAATCGGATTGTATGACGACCAGCCGGTCGTCTATGATCCGGATCCGCAGCAGCTTGCCCAAAGCCGCAGCCCGCTGTATGTGTACGCAACCGACGCCCAGGGTCGCGGTCTGGCCGGCGGCCAGGTCTGGCTGGCGGATGAGGCCGCCCTTTATCCGGCCGAACCGTTTGAGCGGGGCTATTTTGTTGCCGCTCCGCCCGGGCGATATACGCTCTATGCGGTGTTTGCCGGCTATGAGGCCGTCGGGCAGACAGTGGAACTGCCGGCCTCAACCATCCGCGCCGCTCGCGACGCGAATAACACCGTCGTCGTTCGCCTGAACCCGTAAAACCATATCAAATTTCACGTCATAATCGGGTGGTTGCCCGCCTGGGGTGAAAACCAAAACCCCGAAAATCCTTGATTTCTCGAGGGGCGGGTGCTACTCTGTTTTCATCTGTTAAGGTCGTGTTTTTTCTTTGAGGTCAACTATGCGAAAAATACGGATATGGTACCCGTTTTTGGCGATTGCGGCGGGTGTTTTGGCCGGGTGTGTTGAGCGGCGGCTGACGATTGTTACCGAGCCGGAAGGGGCGGTCGTCTGGCTGAATGATGAGGAAATCGGGGACGCGCCGGTTACGGTTAACTTTAACTGGTACGGGGACTATCGGGTGCGGATTGAAAAGCCCGGCTATGAGACGCTGAACACCCATCGGCTGCTGGAGCGGCCTTTGCACGACCGGCCGGGCTTTGATTTTATAGCCGAGGTACTCTGGCCGGGGCGCATTGTGGATGAGTATCAATGGGAATTTGAATTGCAGCCCTATCAGCCGCCCGAATCGGCTCAACTGCTCGAGCAGGCCGAGGCGATGCGCGCCCGTGCCGAGAACGAACTGGGCGTCATTGCCGTAGAAATACTGAAAGAAGAACAGAAGTAAGAACGAATGGCGGACCGGTTTGAAATCTGAAACGGGAAATATCCTATTCCGTTTCAGCGGCTCAAATTTCTCCAAACGGTCGTTATTTCGAGACGGCCTTACCCTTTTGAGGAGTCAACGATGCAGAAAACGCTGACCTACAAAATCCTTGAAAATCACCTCGTCGAAGGGCAGCTTGCCCCCGGCGAACCGATCGGGATTCGTATTGACCAGACGCTGACGCAGGACGCCACCGGTACGACGGCGTTTTTGCTGTTTGAATCGATGGGCATCGGCCGCGTGAAGACCGACCTGTCGGTTAGTTACGTGGATCATAATATGTCGCAGTTCGGGCCGGAAAACCACAACGATCATTTGTACCTTCAGACCATCGCCGCACGCAGCGGGGTGTATCACTCCCGTCCGGGCAACGGCATCTGTCATCAGGTGCATCTGGAACGATTCGGCCGGCCCGGCGCGACCCTGCTGGGCAGCGACTCGCACACGCCGACCGGCGGCGGACTGGGGATGCTGGCCATCGGCGCCGGCGGGCTGGATGTGGCCGCGGCCATGGGCGGCGGGGCGTTTTATCTGACCTGCCCGAAGGTCATCGGCGTGGAACTGACCGGCCGGCTGGGCGACTGGGTGTCCAGCAAGGATGTGATTTTGAAGCTGCTGGAGATTTTATCGACCAAAGGCAATGTGGGGTGTGTGGTGGAATACTTTGGACCGGGCGTTGAAACGCTGACCGTGCCGCAGCGCGCGACGATAACCAATATGGGCGCCGAGTTGGGGGTAACGACGAGTCTCTTTCCCAGCGACTCGATGACGCGGGCGTTTTTGCAGGCTCAGGGGCGCGCCGATGCGTATCAGCCGCTCAGCGCCGATCCGGAGCCTGACTATGACCGGCTTATCAAAATCAATCTGTCGCAACTGGAGCCGATGGCGGCCTGTCCGTCGTCGCCGGATAACATTCAGCCGATCTCGGCCATCGAAGGGCGTCCGATCGCGCAAGTCGTGATCGGCAGTTGTACCAATTCGAGTTTTATGGATTTGATGATGGCCGCGGAGGTGCTCAAAGGCCGCACGGTCGATGCGGGTGTGGAGTTTGCCGTTGCGCCGGGCAGTCGGCAGGTCTTGCAGATGCTGGCCGAAAACGGCATGCTGGCCGAACTGATCGGCGCCGGCGCTCGCATTCTTGAATCCGGCTGCGGCCCGTGCATCGGGCAGGGCTTTTCGCCTGCTGACGGCGTGGTAACGCTGCGGACCTTTAACCGCAACTTTGCCGGACGGACGGGAACCCAGGGCGACCAGTGTTATCTGGTCAGCCCCGAAACGGCGGTCGCCTCGGCCATGATGGGCGAAATCACCGACCCGCGAAAGCTGACCGAACTGATCGGACTGGGCTATCCGAAAATCAAACTGCCCAGAGAGTTTTTGATTGATGATTCGATGATCGAAGTTCCTCCGCCCCCGCAAGAGGCGGGCAGGGTCTCGGTGCATCGCGGGCCGACGATTGTCGTGCCCGAATCGCCCAGGCCGCTGCCGAACGAACTGAACGGACAGGTGCTGCTCAAGTGCGGCGATAAAATCACGACCGATCATATTATGCCGGCCGGGTCCTTTTTGAAGTATCGCTCGAATGTGCCGCTGTACTCCAAATATGTGTTTCACTGCTTTAATGAGGACGGCAAGCCGACGTTTGCCGAGCGCGCCCTTGCGCTCAAACAAAAGGGGGTCGCCGGCGTGGTCGTGGGCGGCGAAAGCTACGGGCAAGGCTCCAGCCGTGAGCATGCGGCGCTGTGTCCGATGTATCTGGGCGTGCGGGCGGTGCTGGCCAAGAGTATTGAGCGCATCCACAAGGCCAATCTGATCAACTTTGCGATTGTGCCGATTGAGTTTGCCGACCCGACTGATTATGACCGCATCAACGCCGATGAGGTGCTGCAGATTCCCGATCTGCTTGAGGCGATCAAACTTCTCGATGAAGTTCGGATTGTTGATACGACCGGCGGTTTTGAGTTCAAAGGCGTGTTGAAACTCTCGCCGCGCGATCGAACTATTTTGCTGGCCGGCGGCCTGCTGAATCTGGCGAAAAAGGCAAATAAAGGATGAGCAGGGTGTCTGGAAACAGAGCCAAAACGGTTACGATCTTTGGTACGAGCAAGGCCGAAGAAGGCCAGGCGGCGTATGAGACGTCGCAGTTGCTGGGTCGGCAGTTGGCCCAGGCCGGGTTTACGCTGGCTAACGGCGGCTACGGCGGTACGATGCTGGCCGCGGCCAGGGGTGCACAGCAGGCCGGGGGCAAGGTCATCGGCGTTACGTGTCGGGCGTTCAAACGCGGGCGGGCCAATCCGTATGTCACCGAAGAGCGCCCGACCGAGACGCTCAGCGAGCGGCTGGCGACACTGATTGCGCTGGGCGACGCATACGTGGTTCTGCCCGGAGGGACGGGGACGCTTCTGGAACTGGCCGATGTGTGGGAACACAAGAACAAAGGCTTTGCCGACGCGGATAAGCCCATTCTACTGGTCGGCAACTTCTGGCTGCCGCTGGTTGAGATGATGCAGTTGCAGGATGCGCGTTGCGGCGCGTGTGTGGAGATAGTCAACGACGCCGAGCAAGCCGCAGGCGTCTTGAGAGAGCGATTGAAATGAAATATATGCTGAACTGTTTATGGGCGCTTGTGATCCTTGCGGCGGTGGCCGCTGTATCGGGGGCGCCCCAGCGCGGCCAACTGGTTGCCGAAGGCCATCTGGTTGCCGGACACGAAGGCCGTGTGATCTATGACCCCAATGAAAGACAGTGGGCGTTTGTTCCGAACGAGCCGATTACCGACGGCAAGGGGACGCTGCCCGCCGAGGAAAAAACAGCGCTGCTGTCCTGCTCAGTGCTGGAGCAGATGATTCGGCTGGCCGGCGAACAG
>DSDR01000034.1 GCA_011048645.1 Phycisphaerales bacterium | reverse complement strand
TGCGCCGCCGCAGGTCACGTGGAGCCGCCGATGCAGATTAAATGGGACATTCAGGGAGTACTGATTTATCTGACGATGGCCGGCTATCTGGCGGCGCTGGTGAGCGTACTGCGCAGGCGCAAAGCCGGGGCCGGTTATGGGTGGTTTGTGCTGGCTTTTGTCGCGGCATTGGCAAGCTATATCACCCGATGGATCCTGTCCACACACCTGCCGATGCAGAATCTGTTTGAGGTGTTTTTACTGATGGCCGTGCTCATCTGGCCGATTTCGCTGCTGACCGAGCGGATGCAGAACAGCCGTTCGTGGGTGATGTCCGCCGGCGATGCGTTGATCGGGGCGCTGGTGTGTTTTCCGCCGGGATTTGTGTTCTCCGCCGCGACACGACCGCTGCCGCCGGCCTTGCAAAGCGTGTTGTTCGGCCCGCATGTGGCGGCGTATATGATTGCCTACGTGCTGATGGCCCGAGCGGCTATTCCCGCCGTGGCCGCGCTGGCCGGGCGTTTTCAGGGACAACGGCTCATCGAGGCCGAACGGCAAAGCTACGGCATGGCCGCGGCCGGGTTTCCTCTGTTGTCGCTGGGGTTGATTCTCGGCAGCGTCTGGGGCAAGCTGGCCTGGGGCGACTGGTGGGGATGGGACCCCAAAGAACTCTGGTCGCTGGTCTGCTGGCTGGTCTATATGTTCTATTTCCATTGGCGCATCGCCCATCCCAAGCAATACATCCGCATGCGCCTGTGGCTGGTCATTGTCGGGCTACTTTCTATCGTTATCACGCTGCTGTGGGTCAACCTGTCAAGCCTTTTCGCCGGCCTGCACAGCTACGCGACATAAGTTCGCCGGGTATGCCGCATATCCGAGTCTGAAGGGAGAGACCGGCTGCGCAAGCGGGCCGCTCTTCAGGTTCGCCCTGCGGGCCATTCGGTCCGTTATTCGCCGATGATTTGACAGACGATCTTTCGGGTGCGTTTGCGGGTGTCAAAGTCGATCAGGGTGATTTGCTGCCATGTGCCCAGGGTCAGTGCGCCGTCGCAGAAAGGAACAGCCAGGGACGGCCCCAGCAGGCTTGCCCGCACGTGGGCGTGGCCGTTGTCGTCGTGCCAGGTCTTTTCGTGTTCGTATGAGGCGTTTTCCGGCGCGAGTTTTTCAAACGCGGCTTTCATATCGTGATGGACCAGCCCCGGCTCAAATTCAATTGTCGTGATCCCGGCCGTGGAACCGACATTGAAGACGGTGACTACGCCGTTTTTGAGTCCGGATTGATCGACTGCCTGTTGTACCTGCGCCGTTATATCCACCAGATGGCAATTGCCGTGTGTCGGGATGTGCAACGTCTGTGTGTAAACCATTTGTTTGTAGAAAGCGGCGTTTAGTTTGAGTCCTGGCTTTTTTCTTCGAGCAAGGCTTCAAGGGCTTTTTGCCGTTCCTGCATTTGTTCAATCTGCCGGATTAACATTTCCAGTTGACTTTCCAGTCGTTCTTCGGAGCTGCGCGGATCCTCTTCTTTTTTCTGCTCCGGTCTGCGCCAGTCACCGTCACGGCCGCGCGGATCGGGGCCGCGCGAGTCCGGTCGCGGGGGACGTCCGCCTTCGGTGAAGAATTGCTGCCATTGTGAGAAGTCAATCTGCGGCGGGAAGCGCAGGTTTCGCCCTCGTTCAAATGTTTGTTTGGCCTTTTTGATGTCGTTCTTGACCGTTTGCTGGTACTCCTTGGGCAGCATATCAATCTGCCCGGCCGTTGTGAAGTATTCTTTGTCCGGGGTTTTGACGATCACCGTGGCGGTCGGTTCGTTGGGGTTGCCTTCAATGACAATCGTGAATTCCGATTGTCCGTCATCGTGAAGAAAATGATATTGTGTGCCGAGATTCGGCAACTGCGACTGTCCGCTTTGGGCTTGCTCTTTGAGCTGTTCGAGCGGTATTTCAATCCATTCGCGGTCGCCCGGCTGCCTGCGAAACATCCGACCCGGTCGAAAGATCATGCTTTCATCGGGTTCAATGGGGTATTTCCAGCCCGAACGGTCGAATCGAAATTGCGGCCCCATTTCCTCGAAGGTAATGGTGACGTTGCGGAGTTGTCCCAAATGGACCACTTCGGCCATCACCGAGCCGCCTACGCCGATATCCCGCATCGTGCGAAACAGCTCGTGGGGGTTTTTCAGCGGTTCGTTGTTGATGCTTAAAATGATGTCGTCTTTGTCCAGTCCCGCTTTGTCGGCCGGACTGTTACGAAAGATATTTTCCACCAACAGACCCTGTTCCGGCTCAAGCTGAAGATGTTTTCGCAGCAGCTCCGGGATGTCCGAGCTGAGACGGGCGCCCAGGTAGGGACGGGGCGGCGGCTGCCTGTCTTCGTTCTGGGCCGCCAGCGGCAGCGACAGAACGGACGCCATCAACAAAACAAGACCATAGTTCAAAATGAGCCGCATAAAACGTTTGCCTCCATTGCCATCAGCTTACATATCCTGATAGCTGACCAATTGGGTTCTGATATTTTCACGATATCCTTCGATCAGCCATTGCTGGCCGTTTTCATCAATATAATAATAGTAATCCACATCCTTGATGACCGGCGAGGCGCCTTCGCCGGCGGCGCGGGTCAGGATGCGGTCGGGTCCGGCGACGGGGATCGGCGTCTGGATTGCCGAGCCGGCAAGCATCGGTTCGTCCTGCGAAACGGCAGGGCTGTAAGTTAACTGAAACAGCACGGCCAGCAGCAGTCCGGCGGCCATGCCGGAGACAAAGCGAAGCGTTCCGACCGGCAGCCTGAGACGGCGGCGATGCGGCCGGCTCGTATTCCAGGCGGCGGCGAACACCTTTTCAAACGGGCGGCCCCGGTCGGCCAGTGCGGCGACCTCAGCCTGCGCCTGGGTGTGCAGCGTCTGGAATTCTTCGAACAAACGGCGGTTCAGCGGATCTTTGGCAAGCTGGGCGTCGAGCAAACGCTTTTCGCTCGGCTCGATCTCGCCGTCGAAGAATTTGCCCATCAGGATTTCCAGTTTTTCGTTATCCATGGGGTCACCTGCTTATCTGTGATTGTTTCGATTTCGCATTCGTTCTTTGACAATGTCATAAATCATTCGGCGGCTTCGCGTCAGCCGAATCTGGACCGTGGTAAACGGAATATCCAGCGCCTCGGCGATTTCGGCATACGAATAATCCTTGATATATTTCAATACAAAGACCTCTCGATATTTTTCCGGCAACCGCTTCAGGGCGTCGAGAATCGATTCGCATGTCTCCTGCGTCCAGTGCTCCTGATTCAGGCTTGGCCGGTCGGGGAGTTCGACTTCCTGCTGCACCTGATTGAGCAACTGGGTTTGTTTTTTTTGTTCCCGACGGAAATTAACGATTTCGCGGCGGGCAATCGTCGCCAGCCACGGCTTGAAGCGTTCCGGCTCTTTGAGCGTGTCGATTTTGTCGATGACCTTGATGCAGATCTCCTGCAGGATGTCGTCGATGGCGTCAAAGCGGTAGATTCCGGCAATGACCATGCCCTTGAGCCACATCCAGTTTCGCTGCAACAATTTTTCCAGCGCGGCCCTGTCGCCGTTACTGGCGGCCAGCGCCAGCATGGACTCGTTTTCGATTGTATGCGGCATCTTCGTCATCATTCTACTAATATAGACATTATCGGCAGGATATTCATACACCATTTTTTAATTTAAGCGGTTTTTTCAACGTCGCCGTTCCAAAGCGGCACGGCTGAAAATTGTCCATAACTATTTTATTTGTATTGACTTAGAGCGTTCCAGAGAGACGGGGTTTCGAGCGGAGCATAGGGGGTGCGAGGCAATTTTCCGAAAAAACAGAAAAATCGGCCTGTTTTTGCTTGCATAAAGGCAAAACTTGGTGTATTAAGACCCCACTCGATGCCGAAACGGTTTTGGGCCGGAGTCGGCGACGATAAAAAAAGTTAAAATTTTTTTTGAAAAAGTATTGACAGTGTTTTGTTTGTTCGTTACAGTAGTCTTTTCGGAAAGCGAAAGCGGGCAAGTCAATAGAGGTTATCGGTTGCTTGGCCGCTTATTATTTCCGAAAACGAGATAGCGGTTTTTTGAGACCTTTTATCTCGAAAAGCTCATTGACAAGTTCATAAATGGTGCCGCAATGCAACGAGAGCACAGGGCCTCGAGCCTTCACGACGTTTGGGTTCGATGTCCTTAAAACCATAATGGTGTGAAAAAACGTCCGGTTTCGACCGGGCACATCAGCTTGGTTACTCGTTGCGTGAGCGAGTTTTTTTAAGTTGATTCCTAATCAAAGATTTCCGTTGAACAACGGAGTCAGTGATACAAATTGAAGAGTTTGATCCTGGCTCAGAACGAACGCTGGCGGCGTGGCTAAGACATGCAAGTCGAACGGACGATTGAATTGGGTAACCGAGACAATCGTTAGTGGCGAAAGGGTGAGGAATGGATAGGTAACGTACCTTTGGCTTCGGGATAGCGTTCCGAAAGGAGCGGTAATACCGGATAACATCACAGAGTGCAGGCTTTGTGATCAAAGATTCATCGGCCAAAGAGCGGCCTATTCCCTATCAGCTTGTTGGTGAGGTAACGGCTCACCAAGGCGACGACGGGTAGCGGGACTGAGAGGTTGGCCCGCCACATCGGGACTGAGACACTGCCCGGACCTCCACGGAGGGCTGCAGTAACGAATATTGGGCAATGGGCGAAAGCCTGACCCAGCGACGCCGCGTGCAGGACGAAGTCCTTCGGGATGTAAACTGCTGTCAGGGACTAGAAAGCTTCGGTTGATCAGTCCCAGAGGAAGTCACGGCTAACTTCGTGCCAGCAGCCGCGGTAATACGAAGGTGGCAAGCGTTGTTCGGAATCACTGGGCTTAAAGGGCGCGTAGGCGGACCAGAAAGTGTCTTGTGAAATCCCCCGGCTTAACCGGGGAATGGCAGGGCAAACTACTGGTCTTGAGGCAAGTAGGGGTGTGTGGAACTCTTGGTGGAGCGGTGGAATGCGTAGATATCAAGAGGAACGCCGAAGGTGAAGACAGCACACTGGACTTGTACTGACGCTGAGGCGCGAAAGCGTGGGGAGCAAACAGGATTAGATACCCTGGTAGTCCACGCTGTAAACGATGCCTACTAGGTTGTGGGGGTTCTGACACTCTCACAGTCGTAGCAAAAGTGTTAAGTAGGCCGCCTGGGGAGTACGGTCGCAAGGCTAAAACTCAAAGGAATTGACGGGGGCTCACACAAGCGGTGGAGCATGTGGATTAATTCGAAGCAACGCGCAGAACCTT
>DSDR01000033.1 GCA_011048645.1 Phycisphaerales bacterium | reverse complement strand
CTTCAACGGCGCCCGGTGCAGGCACATCGATGGCGTTTTGGCGGAAATCCGGCATTTTCAGCGACTTGCGGAGCAGGCCGCCGTTGGCGTGCGGATTATCGCCCATGCGGCGTTTGCCCGCAGGCGCCAGCTCGGCCAGTTCCGAAATCAGTGCGCCCTTGTCATCAAACAATTCATCGGGTTTGTAGCTTTTGAGCCACTGTTCCAGGTCTTTGATACGCTTGGGATTGTTCACCACATCGGCCAGCGGCACCTGATGCGACCGCCAGTAGCCCTCCATCTTTTTGCCGTCAATGGCGTCGGGGCCGGTCCATCCCTTGGGCGTGCGCAGGACAATCATCGGCCACTGCGGCCGCTTAACCTTCCCGCCGTTTCGGGCGTTATCCTGAATCGCTTTAATCTCGGCGGTTACGGTATCCAGCGTCTCGGCCATCCGGGCGTGCATTGCTTCAGGTTCCGATCCTTCCACAAAATAGGGCTTATACCCATACCCGACCATCAGCTTTTCCAGTTCGTCATGACTGATGCGGGCGAGAATCGTCGGGTTGGCAATTTTGTAGCCGTTTAAGTGCAGAATCGGCAGTACCGCTCCGTCAATGGCCGGGTTGAGAAATTTATTGGAGTGCCAGGCGGTCGCCAGCGGGCCGGTCTCCGCTTCCCCGTCGCCGATGACGCAGGCCACAAGTAAATCAGGATTGTCAAATGCCGCGCCGAAGGCGTGCGAGAGGGCATAGCCCAATTCTCCGCCTTCGTGAATTGAGCCGGGCGTTTCCGGGGCGACATGGCTGGGAACGCCGCCGGGAAACGAAAACTGCTTGAATAGTTTTTTCATCCCGTCGGTGTCCTGTGAGATATCCGGATAGTATTCGCTATACGTTCCTTCCAGATAGGTATTGGCCACCAGGCCGGGGCCGCCGTGGCCGGGGCCGGCGATGTAGATCGCATCCAGGTCCTGTTCCTTGATGACACGGTTCAGGTGGACATAGATAAAATTCAATCCCGGCGTTGTCCCCTAATGCCCCAGCAGCCGCGGCTTGATGTGGTCAATGTTCAGGGACGTTTTGAGCAGCGGATTATCCAGCAGATAAATTTGACCGACGGACAGATAGTTTGCAGCACGCCAATAAGCATCCATTTTGCCAAGCAGTTCCGGCGAGATTGATTGCGCCATGATGTTTCTCCCTATTCAACAACATTATCATGTTTTTGAATGAAAACTGTAATCTGAAGTGTACCTTCTATCAGGGCAAGAATCAATCCAAAAACACCTTCCTGGTATTGTGTTCTTTGTCCAGAAGGGTTGACATAAATAAGGATTCTTTTTGCCTTTATATAGAGTGATTATGTGTTGCTCCTTGTCTGGATCAGCGTTAAAATGAGCTTTATATAAAAACCGATTATTAAAACGGGAGGTCCGTTATGGCATCATCCGAAATCGCATGGCATTCACTCGAAACAGAAGATGCTCTTGATCGTTTAGACAGCGCCCCAAAGGGCCTGGATTCCAAGCAGGCCCAACAGCGTCTTGAAGAACACGGCCCCAATACACTGGGCGCCGAAGAGCGCGTCAGCCCACTGACACTGCTGATCCGTCAGGTGCGCAATCCCCTCATCTATTTATTGGTCGGTGCGGCCGTGTTGTCTCTGGTGGTCGGCAAGTATATTGATTCGGGCGTGATTTTCGGCGTGATCGTCCTGAACAGCTTACTGGGCTTTTTTCAGGAATGGCGAGCCGAAGGTGCGCTGGCGGCGCTGCGTCACATGGCTGCGTTGCACGCGCGTGTACTGCGAAACGGCGAGCCGACCGAGATCGAGGCCGCCGAGGTGGTCTGCGGCGATATCCTGCTGCTCGAAACGGGCGACCGGGTGGCTGCCGATGCGCTGCTGCTCGACGCCGATGAGCTTCAGATCGATGAGTCGGCCTTGACCGGCGAATCGCAGCCGGCCGGCAAGCAGCCCGGACGGGCGGACGAACAGACCCCCATGGCCGACCGCCGGCAGATGGTATGGATGTCCACCAATGTCACCGGCGGCCGCGGGCGGGCGCTGGTGGTGCAAACGGGGATGCAGACGCAAATGGGTCAGATCGCCGGCGCCGTGCGCAGCACGCTCCGCGAAAAGACGCCGCTGCAAAAACGGATGCACACGCTGGGCATTGTGCTGGGCGCTGTCGGCATCGGGCTGGCGGTAGTGGTCCTGGGGCTGGAACTGCTGCGGGGGTACAAGATTGTCGAGGCGATTATGTTCTCGGTCGCCGTCGCCGTCTCGGCCATCCCCGAAGGACTGCCCGCCGTCATCAGCGTTACGCTGGCTCTCGGCGTACGACGCATGGCCGACCGCAATGCCATCATTCGGCACATGCCCGCCGTCGAGACGCTCGGCTCGACGACCGTGATCTGCTCGGACAAAACCGGCACGCTGACTCAAAATCAAATGACCGTCCGCCGGCTGTGGGCCGACGGCAAGACCTATGAACTGACCGGCGAGGGGTATCAGCCGGACGGCGTGCTGCAGTCGCCGGAAGGCCAGGTTCTGGAGCAGCCGACCGATTCGCTGGAGATGCTGCTGCGAATCGGCGTCCTGAATAACAACGCCCGCCTGCGCCAAAAGGAGAATCAATGGATCGCGGAAGGCAATCCGAGCGAAGCGGCCCTGCTGACGGCGGCCCATAAAGCGGGGATGGACCCCGACGCGCTGCAACAGGACATTGAACGCCTGCATGAAGTTCCGTTCTCCAGCGACCGCAAGTACATGGCCACACTGCATCCGCACAAAGACGCCGACAACCGGGTGGCGTTTGTCAAAGGCGCCCCGGATCGGCTGCTGGACTTCTGTTCGCATGTTTTGATCGACGGCAAACCGGCGCCGCTGGATGCCGACCAACGGCAGGCCGTCGAAGACGCGATCAGCGACTTTGCCACACATGCGCTGCGGGTGATGGCCGGGGCGTTCTGTGAGTTTGACGCTGGCAAAAACGAGATTGCCGCCGATGACGTTGAACGCGGTTTGACGCTGGTCGGGCTGTGGGCGATGATCGACCCGCCGCGCCAAGAAAGCGCCCAGGCCGTCAGCGACGCCAAAGCGGCGGGGATTCATCCGGTGATGATTACCGGCGACCATGCCGCCACGGCGTTAGCCATTGCCAAACAGGTCGGTATCGCCGGCGACGGCAGCGCGCTGACCGGACGCGATATCGATGCGATGGATAAGCCCGCGCTGGCCGAGGCCGCCCTGCGGTCGGGCGTCTTTGCGCGCGTTTCACCGGCGCACAAACTCAAGATAATGGAAGCGCTCCGCGAGCAGGGGCATGTCGTTGCGATGACCGGCGACGGCGTCAACGACGCGCCCGCCCTGAAGGGCGCCGACATCGGCGTAGCGATGGGACGAAACGGCACCGAGGTGGCCAAAGAAGCGGCGGATATGATCTTGACCGATGATAATTTTGCCACCATCGTTCATGCGATAGAGGAAGGCCGCGTGATCTTCAGCAATTTGCGCCGCGTCGTCTATTTTTTGGTGGCGACCAATATCGGCGAAATCCTGACCATGATTACAGCGTTGATCATCGGAATGGATCTGCCCTTGACGGCGGTGATGATTTTGTGGGTCAACCTGGTTACCGACGGCGCCTGCACCATCCCGCTCGGTGTTGAGCCAAAGCATTGGGACGTCCTCAAGCAACCGCCGCGCAACCCGCGCGAATCCATCCTCAACGGTATGCTGATTCGGCGTATGGCGACGCTGACGCCGCTGATGGCGGCCGGGACGCTGCTGATGTTCCATTGGTCCCGTCCCGACGGCCTGGAACATGCCCGTACCGTTGCTTTTACCACGCTGGTGGCCTTCCAGTGGTTTCAGGCGTTCAATGCCAGAAGCCATTACCAGTCGATTTTTTCGATCGGGGTATTCAGCAATCGTTGGCTGCTGGGCGGCGTGGCGCTGGCGATTGTGCTGCAGGTACTGGTTGTCCATACCGGCCTGGGGCAAATGCTCTTTGGCACGACCCACCTGTCGGCGATGGACTGGTTTTGGGTCGTCATGACCGCCGGCTCGATCTGGGTGGCAGACGAACTGCTGAAACTGATGGGTGTACATGGGCGGGCGCCGAAAAACACCAAATGACCGAAAGATGTTGCAGCAGACAGTTCGCAACGGATGCCCTGTTTTCGCCGTTATCGAAAAGCTGAGTTCAAGATGTTGAATTCCGCAATTGACAATCACTCGACGCGGCCGCCTGGCCAAACTGCTTTTTCCGGAACTAAACGGGGACAGTCACAATCCTGTTCGGCTCGTTATTTGCTCTTTGTGAACTTTATATTGTGTTCATGGCCAGTCGGTGTAGTTTATCGGTTGGCGAGGCAACAGGCAAGTTATTTCCGCGCAGCATTAACGGCGGCCTGACTGCGGGTACAATCGGCCTTGGGCGAGGTTAATCCTGTTTTTGCAATTTGGCGATGTGGGCCAGCAGTTCGTCTTCGCTGGCCATGCCGGTAAAGTACCAGCACAGCATTTCGTAGGTGCGCAGGGTCGGCTTTCGGCCTGTCCACAGGGCGATCAGCATACAGGCGATGATCGCCGCGTAGGTCTGCAATTCGATGCCGTTTTGACAATAGCTCAGCAGATGCCGACACCCCAGCACATGCTTGAAAAAGCGAAAAAAGATTTCAATCATCCAGCGATGCTTGAAGATCAACGCAATGACATCGGCTTCAAAATCGAATCGGTCGGTTTTCCACAGAGCCCAGGTCATTTTGGACAACGCCGGAATTAAGGTGCCGTCCACGGCGGTCAGGATGCCGGGCAGGTCATCCAGCCTGGAATGGCTGGAAATGGGTTTGAGTTTTTCGGACAGATGCTCAATGATCTCCTGCATGAGTTGGCTGTCAAAGACCCGTGCGGATTCGGATAAGCTGCCCAGAGAGGCGCGGGGGCAGCCCAGCTTTCGCTGGACTTTTTGCAGTTCACTGGCCTGCTGGACGGCTCGCAGGGAGGTGCAAATCGGGTTGAACATGTACAACAGCAGCAGGGACATATACTGGTCCATATGCAACAGCCGGTTGCCCGCCCGGTCCCGCTGACAGCCGGCGTCGTGAAGGGATTCGAGCATTCCGGAGATGGCCTTGAAGTATTTGAATCCCTGAAGCTGCGATTCTTTGATTTTTTCACGTTTGTCGCTCATAAATCTGATTAAAACACATCGCCAAACAGCGCGCCAGTTTAAAACAGGCAATTTATAAAATTTTTTTTAGGGCATG
>DSDR01000256.1 GCA_011048645.1 Phycisphaerales bacterium | reverse complement strand
CAACCCGCCGCCTCAACCCCCGCCGACTGGATGCCCTGGAACTACCGCCAAACACTCCAAACCCTCCAAAGCACCGCCGCCCCCGAATAAATTCATTTTTTTCTCGCTTGCCGAAAGGACACGCCGACGCTGCCGAAAATCGGCGTTCAAATGATGCTGGCCGAACCGTATGACACGTTCACCTGGCTGGGGCGCGGCCCACATGAAAGCTATCGGGATCGTTGGCAAAGCGCTGATGTGGGACTGTATCAGGGGCCGGTGTCCGAGCAATATGAACGTTATGTTCGTCCCCAGGACAACGGCAACAAGACGGACCTGCGCTGGGCGGCTCTGACCGATGACAGCGGGCGCGGCGTGATGATTCAAATGGACGGACGGTATTCAGCCAGCGCGCTGCACCACACGGCCAAAGATCTTGACGAGGCGCGGCATATCCATCGGGTCATTCCGCGCGACGAAGTGGTGTTCTGCATCGACGTTGAGCACATGGGACTGGGCGGCGCCAGTTGCGGTCCGCAGCCGATGCAGATTCATCGGTTTGCCCCTGAAACGGTGCAAATGCGCTATACCCTGTCGCCGCTGCGTGCCCGTCGTCCCTCCCAAATGGCCGAGCAGGGCCGGCAGCGCCTTGCGGTTCCCTTGCCGCCGACGGTCAGCGATTCCAAAGTCAAGGTCTCCGAGACGGATCATTCCCGCCAAATCAGTCTGCACGCCCCCGCTGATATGGAGGTGCTGTATTGGTTTGATCGTCCGGCCGGCAGGGACAGCGCGGTTCGTTATACTGAGCCGTTTACTTTTGATCGAGCCGGCACCGTCTATGCCGTGACGCGGACCCGGCAAGGCGTTGAGAGTCTGCCGATCGGTCGCGAATTCCCACAGTTTTATGATTTGCTTGATCTGGAAAAAGGCGAGTGGCGTGTGGTGCGGGCCGACAGCGTCCAACCCGGCGAGGGTGAGATGGAACACGCCATTGACGGCGATCCAGCCACGTTCTGGCATACCAACTGGTCCACGACACAGGACCCTATGCCCCATGAAATCGATGTGGATCTGGGGCGGACGCTCAACCTGGTCGGTTTTCGCTATTTGGGGCGACAGGATTCGGCCAATGGTCGGATCGATCGCTATGAGTTTTTTGTCAGCCTGGACGGTCAGCAGTGGCAGCGGGTCAAACGCGGCTTGTTTGACAATCACGCCCGCTGGCAGGAAGCCTTTTTTGACCGGCCTTGTCAGGCACGTTATATCCGGCTCAAAGCGCTCAACGAACACGGCCAAAGCTACTACACCACGGTAGCAGAGTTGGACGTGATGGCGGTTCCCGATTCCCGTGTCAGCAGGTGACACGGCTAAATGGGTCAAATAAAGCTCTTTTTAGTTTTGTTTAGATCGATCTATGCAGGCGTTTGGCAAAGAAAGTGGTGCTGAACGCCTGTATTTATAGACATGTCAAGACCCTTAAATTATGTTATTAACTCCAACTGACCGATGGCCAGTTGGAAAGATCAAAAATCAAAGATAAAAGAGCAAAATTGAGGATTCGCCCTTACGGGCGAGTCATTTTACGGCCTTTTTGAGAACACCATAACATCCTTTATAGAGCATAGTTATGTCAAAATATGACCGGTTTTTTTAGTCGGTTTGATGTATTAATGCCATTAAGGTATTGTTGTAGATAGGTTAAGATCACTTAAAAAAGAGACCCGCATATAATCCATCTTTACTGGAAAGTAAATGATACAATAAACCTATAATATCTTAATTGCTAAATTCTTCAAATATTTTTTTCTTTTTAAAGTTTTTTTCTTGTATCAAAAATGGCTTTCCATTATAATTCAATTAAGTACTTAAGTAATTAAGCATATATCAACTATCTTCGGTCTAATCGCTTGGATTGGGATTTATGAAATAGTCGGAAAGGTATTGCCAATGAGTCCACTCAGGGAGATCACACACACGATGTCCGCCGTCCCTATGCACCAGATCTTTGATTATATTCCTTTTCATGAGGGTTCCCGAAAAGGCAATGCGCTGGCCGAGGAGGTGTACGAGCACATCCTGCGCGAAATTGTGTTTCCCGGAGAAGATCCCGAAACACAAATCCATTACGCCGGCAAGATTACCGAATCGGTGGTGGCCAAAGAATTGCAGGTCAGCAACGGCCCTGTGCGCGAAGCGTTTTACAGACTTCGTCAGGAAGGCTGGCTTTATACGGATCGCAATCGCGGTTCTTTTCTGGTGGATTTCAGCGATCCTGAAATCGCGCTGGATATCTATCGTTTTCGGGTGAATTTTGAGACGGGTTCCTTTTATGGTCTTGCCTCGAATATTAGCGATGAGCAACTGGCTGTGCTGGGCCGGATTATCGAGCGGATGGACAAGGCCATGCAAAGCTCTGATATCAACGTGTTCAGGCAAGAAGACATCCATTTTCATCTGACCGTTAATGAGATGGCCGGCGGGCCTCAGTATGTTCGCGTCTATCGCCCCAAACTGATGCAATGGTACGCGATGGCATATCAAGTGCTTGTGCGGTCGATGGGGACGCAGCAATACAGTACGCTCCTCGAAGCGCCCGGTATGTCCACCCATCGTGAACTGTATGATGCCCTCGTGCGGCGCAGCAGTCAGGACGCCGCCGAGCTGATTTCGAGGCATTTTTTGTATATTTTCAAGTTGTTGAATCTTTCCAGCGACAAAAGTCAGAATTCATAAGTGATATCCGGCGTTGATTAGAGGAGTTTTGATGAAAAGCGGTTTAAATGTATTTATGTGCAGGATTTGTATGGTCATACTGCTGATTTCAACCGCGGCGGGGAAAACTCTGTTTACCAGCGGTTTCGGGACGTTTTCAGATGACCGCGCCAGCGGCTGGGGGCAGACCTTTACGCCCGGCGTGGAATGATAGAACCTGAAGGCCTGGAACTGCCGCAGACGGTGTATCTGTTGGGCTGGACGTACAAAACAAGCGAATCCGGTTTCGGCCAAACGGCGGGGGATGTCTATCTGGTGGTCTTTTCCGAGCTGGACCCCGATGAGATGAATGCATCCAATCTGCTCGGTGTTTCGTCAACGGCGGTTGATATGGTCGCGGCGGGAAACGGCGTTTTGGTGACCTGGGCATTTGACGGCATCCCGCTGGACAAAGAGACGCCATACGCCCTGATGTTTTCAAGTACGCCGGACGCATCGGGGATTTTACAAAGCCAGGCGGTTGTGATGTCCACCGGCGACCCGTATCCCGGCGGCGGGTGGATTCGGGTGGATGACATCGCCAATGACTGGGATCCGCATTACCGGGCGACGTATATGACCGAGGGAATGATCATCACCGCCGAAAACAACACACTGAATCTCACGTCTGAATCGTCTTTGGATTCGTATAACATCATCCTGTGCGGCCAACCTGCCGAGCCAGTGGAAGTGACCGTGGCCCCGCTTGGCGATTATGCGGCCGAAGTTGATCTCGGCGCCGGACCGGCGCAGCCGATTACACTGCTGTTTGCCGCGATGCAGTCCGGCGTACGCACCGTAACGGCGGCAATCGAACAGGTTCCCATTCCGGGTCGGTTGCGGTCTGTCACACTGGTTCACACCGTTGAGAGCCTCGATCCGGATTTTCATCATCAGCCGATCGACGATGTGACCGTTATGATTCACGGCCAGGACCCTTATTGCGGGCAGCTGGGGACGGTCTATCTGCCCGGCGACCTGAATCGGGATTGTTATGTTGATTTGTTGGATTTGGCGTTGATGGCGGACAGTTGGATGTTGTGTACGGATACGACATGGCCTGACCGTTGTCTTGTACCTTAACGTCAACGAAACGGACAGCGTGGTTGTATCGAAATAGATGAACGGATTATTGTTTGGAAGAAAGAAGAATGCCTGAAAATCGAACAACAACATTTGTACTCATCTTCGCAATCGCAGTTTTTTCTGTTACAGGTTGGCTCGGATCGGTTGCGCTGGGGGCTGCCAATCTGGAGTTTCAGGATGCGCGGCTGGATCCGTTTCTGGGAGAGCCTGCGATGGAAATGCATCAGATCTATACGGGCGGTCGGTTTCCGAGCATTGTGGTCGCGCTGGACGGAACGGCGCTGGCGTTTTGGGGACAGAATACCCTGCCCCGCGTTCGCCGCAGCGAGGACGGCGGGGCGACGTGGGGTGATCAAATTGTGATTGGCGACGATCCAGGCATGGCCGGCGTCGGGCTGGGCGCGGCGGTGGTCGATGAAACCACTGGCGATGTGATTGTATTTATGGACGGCGTCGGCGGCGATTGGGAGATCGGGCATTCCTGGCGCAGTCGTGACCACGGCAAGACCTGGGAGCACAACGGCCAGAGAAAAGACATTGTTGCCGCCAATGAAGCGACCGTCATTAACGACGAAATGTACCAGGCCGGCAGCGCGTTTACGCACGGGGCAGATTCCGGCATTACTCTGCGGTACGGCCAGCACAAAGGGCGGCTGCTGATGCCCGCTCGCGTGATGCCGGGCTGGAGCAATGCAAGAGAGAACTGGTCGAATCATTATAACTGCGCTATGTACAGCGACGACGGGGGATACACATGGCAAACCAGCGCCCCGTTTCCCGCTCTGGGAACCGGCGAGGCGGCGCTGGCGGAGCTGTCCAGCGGCGTCATCAATTACAATTCACGTCGTCACCTGTCCACCGACGGCTTGAGTCCGCTGTGGCGGCATATCGCCTGGAGTTATGACGACGGCCACACCTGGCAGGATTTGTCGGTCAGCGACGTCCTGCCCGACGGCAATCAGGACAGTACCTACGGATTGATGGGCGGCCTGGTCAGGCTTCCGGTCAGAGATCAGGACATTTTGATCTTCAGCAATATTGATTCAAACAGCGGACGTCAGCGAATGACGGTGTGGGGCAGTTTTGACGGCGGTCAGACCTGGCCGGTCAAGCGACTGGTCTTTGACGGCCCCAGCGCGTATTCATCAATGACCGCAGGCCGACCGGGCACGCCGAGCGAAGGCTGGATTTATCTAATGTTCGAAGGCGGCCCCAACCATATGTATCAAGGCGCTCAGTTTGTCCGGTTTAACCTGAGCTGGCTTTTGGACGGACAACAAATCGAGAATTTCCTGGACGGCTGTTTTACGCCCGGAACGTACCTGCCCGGCGATCTGAACCGGGATTGTTACGTCGATTTTAAGGATTTTGTCTTATTGGCACAGGATTGGTTAAGCTGTACTGATCCGGCGAATATACACTGTATTTCGCCGTAAGGCGATCCAT
>DSDR01000124.1 GCA_011048645.1 Phycisphaerales bacterium | reverse complement strand
GACCGTGCTGCTGAATCAAACGGGATTAAATCATTATCAACGTCAGGAAAATGCGACGTTTATTAATTTCGATCTCAGTCGCGGCGCCAATCAGATTCTGATTGATAATGTGGCGGTTTATCCCCAAAATCCCGATTTGCCGGTCGTGGATGCAGGGTTGAATACCACCGTCGAGCTGCCTGAAAACAGTGTGATACTGACGCCCGTTGTCAGCAATACCGACACCCCCGATGAAACGCTGATTGTCCAGTGGTCTCAAGTCAGCGGGCCGGCGCTTTCGTTTAGCCCTCTCGCCGGCGAAACGGCCAACGATCTGAACGCGAAGGCGATTTTTGACGGCGGTCGCGGCCAGTACGTCCTCAAGCTGGCGGTGACGGACGAGCGGGGATTGACCGGTGAAGGCACGATCAACATCCGCGTTAAGGACCCGGCGGTCGATGATGTCCTGCTGGGGCATTGGGGATTTGAAGAATTGTCCGGCACTGTCGCAGCCGATGCGCTGGATGCGGCCGCGGGCAATGTGGTGGCTGATGACGGCTTTCTTGCCGGCGTGACCGATCCGAATCTGCCTCAGTGGACTGCCGGCTGGGTCGGCGACGGCGCGCTGGAATTTTTCGGAGGCCAGCTTGTCGATGTGAACGATGTGGCCGCGCAGGATCCGAATGCCAAGTCGCTGCGGTGGGAGATGACGGCGGCCGGATGGATCAAGCCCGACCCGGAAAGCGGGGGCTATCGGACGCTTGTCGGTCGATTTTCGCCGTTTAACTGGGTTCTGCGAAAAGCGGAAACCAGCCCGTATGCGGAATTGGTGTTGCAGATGGACGACACGCAGGTCTGGTTGACCGGTACAACCGATATTCTGGACGGTTATTGGCATCACTTGGCCGGAACGTTTGACGGTCGCCGCGCCGTGCTCTATGTGGACGGCCTCGAAGAGGCCGCCGTCGAGCTGGGGCGCGATTTGATCCGGTTAAGTACGGAGTCCGAGTTGTCTATCGGCGGACGGCGCGACCGAAACCATTTTCTGGCGGGGTTGGCCGACGATGTGCGGTTGTACAGCGCCGCCCTCGGGGCCGATCAGATTCTTGAACTGGTGCAGCAGGGAGTCAACGTCCCGCCGCGCGTTCAGATTGATCGCGATATTCCCACGTATCTGGTCAAGCAGTTTAACGATACCGTTGAACTGACCGCGGATATCATTGAGCCAAACCCCGATGATGTGATTGCGGCGATGTGGTCGGTTGTCGAACCGGAACTGGCTGCGTTTGTCAGCTTCGGCGACCAAACGGCCGTCAATACCACCGCCACCTTTGCTCAGGCCGGCGTCTATACCTTACGGCTGACCGTCAATGACGGCCTCGCCGGGCTGGAAGGCGATATTTTTGATGAAGTTGTCATTACCGTCAATGAACCGGTCTGTGAGGATTTGCTGATCTATAACGAAGACCTCGGCCGCTATATCAATCCCTATCTCAGCGCCGACATCAGCGGGCCGGAAGGCAGACCGGATTGCTATATCGATCTTTACGATGTGGCGATGATGGCGTCGAACTGGCTGTTGTGCAACGATCCCGAAGGCGAAGGTTGTATCCTGCCGCTGGACTAAGGAATCGTTAAGAAATCAAACGACTGAATTACGAATAATTAAACCACGAAAGGCACGAAGAAACACGAAGATTTGAGTGAGTTGAAAAGGATGTTCTTCGTGTTCTTCGTGTTCTTCGTGGTAAAAAAAACAGTCAAATTTTATTTACGGCTTCTGAGGCTAAGAGTAGATTGACGGTTCGAAGCGATGAAGCAAATGACGGCAAGAAAGGTGAATTTATGCGCGTATGGGGTGTGCTGCGAAAGAGTGTCTTGGGTTTGTTATCGATTGTTGTGATTGGAGGTATGACCGGTTCATCGGTTCACGCCGAGGGGCTGCTTCGCTATTACTTCCCGCCCGAAGAGTCGCTTGACAAGGTGATTACGACACAGGTATGTATTTACGGCGGCACCTCAGCCGGCGTCGTAGCGGCGCTGGAATTAAAGCGGCTGGGGATCGATTCGGTCATCGTTCATCCCGGCGTGCGGATCGGCGGTCTGACCGCAAGCGGGTTGGGCTGGACGGATTTCGGGACTCAGGACGCGGTTCAGGGGATCGCCCGGGAATTTTACGAACGCGTCGGCGCCACATATGACATGCCCATACGCTGGACGTTTGAGCCGTCGGTCGCGCTGGCGGTATTTGAGGAGATGGTCGCCGAGGCCGGCGTTGAGGTCTATGACAAGGCGTTTCTGGACCGTGCGGCCGGCGTTAAGATGGAACATAATCGCATCGTGAGTCTCACGACGGAAAACGGGTTGACGGTGCGGGCGGCGTATTTCATCGACGCCACGTATGAAGGCGATTTGATGGCTGCGGCCGGGGTGTCCTATACCACCGGACGCGAAAGCAATTCCGTTTACGACGAGACCTACAACGGGCGGCAGGTCCGCCAAAAGCATCAGTTTCTTCGCGATGTCAGCCCGTATATCGTTGAAGGCGATCCGTCCAGCGGCCTGCTGGGCGGCATCGAAACCGAAATCCCCGTTCAGGGGCAGGGCGATCACCGTATCCAGGCGTATAATTTCCGGATTTGTATGACCGATCAACCGGACAATCGTGTGCCGTTCCCCAAACCGGCCAACTATGATCGGTCGTGGTATATTTTGCTGGAACGTTACTTTGCCGCCGGTTTCGGGACGGACGTCGATAACTTTTTTCAAAAATTTGATCGTATTCCAAACGGCAAAACCGATACGAACAATCACGGCGGGATATCGACCGATTTCATCGGGCAGAACTATGATTGGCCGACGGGCAGTTATCAAACCCGTGAGCAAATCTACCAGCAGCATGTTGGCTATATCCAGGGCTACTGGTGGTTTGTCGCCAATGATCCAGTCGTCGGACAGGTGGCCCCGACCATTCAGGCTCGGCTGCAAAACTGGGGCCTGGCGGCGGATGAATTTGTTGAGTACGGCCACTGGCCCCCGCAATTGTACGTTCGCGAGGCGCGTCGGATGGTTTCGGATTATGTCATCACCGAACATGACTTTTTCGGGCGGACGCGCGTATCCGATTCGGTGGGGCTGGCGTCGTATGGGATGGATTCGCATAATTGTGCGCGGTTTGTGACCGCCGAGGGCTATGTGAAGAACGAAGGCGACGTGCAGATCGGCGGAATTCAGCCCTATCGGCTGTCGTATCGGGCGATTGTGCCGCGCCGCGGCGAGTGTGCCAACCTGGCGGTGCCGGTGTGCGTGTCGGCCTCGCATATCGCCTATGGCTCGGTGCGGATGGAACCGGTGTTTATGATTCTGGCCCAGTCTTCAGCGGCGGCGATTGCACAGGCCATCGACAGCGGTGGCGTTGACCTCCAGTCGGTCGATATCAAACAGCTTCAGCGCACACTTGAGCAGCGCGGCCAGCGGCTGGTGTGGGGAACCTATCTGGACGACGTGGACGGTACGATCATCGATTCGGAGCAGTCCTCTCAGGTCATTGTCACCGGGGATTGGCTTGCCAGCAGCAGCGTTGCCGGCTTTGTCGGCGAACATTATCTGCACGACGACAATACCGGAAAAGGCGAAAAATCGGTTGTTTTTCAGCTTCATGTTCCCGCGTCCGGATCGTATGACGTGTATCTGTGCTGGACTGAACACGACAACCGCGCGACCCAGGTGCCGGTGTCGGTCCATCACGGCGGCGGACAGTCGCAGCATACCGTCAATCAGCGCACCAATGGAGGCCGGTGGAACAAGCTGGGCCGTTATGTCTTTTCCGAGGGCGCCGGCTCGGTTGTCATTTCCAACGCCGGCACGGATGGCTATGTCGTGGTCGATGCGGTTTTATTCAGCCAACAAGTGAGCACGTGCGACGATCTGATCCGGGCCGGACAGGTATTGCCCGGCGATATCAGCGGACCGGCGGGCAAGCCGGATTGTTATGTCAATATTTACGATCTGGCCGAGATGGCGCGTCAGTGGCTTTTTTTTTTGAATAAACAGAAGGCCGATCCGTCGTGCAGCGGCACGGTGCACAGTTACCGGATGACAAACAGTGTGTGTTTTTTCAGCTCGCGCGCCAATGCCTTCGCGTCGCAGCCGCACAGACGATTCAGCTCGACCCAGAAGGCCCGGCTGTGATTTTTGTGGCGGATATGCGCCAATTCATGCAGCAGAAGATAATCCTGAAGGCGGCGCGGCAGAAAGACCATATTGATATTCAGACTGATGTTGTTCCGCGATGAGCAACTGCCCCATCGGGTTTTCTGACAGCGAAACGTCGCGCGGTTGTAGGGCAGACGATGCTGTTTTGAAAATGCCTCGAGTCGGTCGAACAGCTCGTGTTGTGCCCTGCGCAAGCCCTCCTTTGACAGCGCCGGCGGCGGCGTTTGGCGTTGCTGCTGCTGAGCAAACCGCCGCAGGTGTTTGTTGATCCACGCCTGTTTGGCCGCAACAAACTGCTGCGCTTCTGCCAGCGGCACTCGATGCGGCAGGGTGACGCGAACTTCCGGCGCCGGCCGAATCGTGATTCGCAGCCGTTTGGCGCGTGTGGAACGCACATAGCGGATGGGGGCATCGAGGTTCACGGCCTGCGGCGTCATCTGTCAAAGCCTCACTTCTGCCGAAGGCGATTTCAGCGGGGCAGCGGTCAGGGCAAACGGCATCCGGCGTCCGGCCCGCTGAAAGGCCTGTGTCGTTTCCTGCACGGCCAGTCGAGGCGTATTGCGATGACTGCTCAGATGGCCGAGCATCACGTGTTTTGGCGATGTTTTACTTTCTTCGATAACGGCCATCAGCAGCTCGGCGGTCTGCAGGTTGGGCAGGTGGTAACGGCTGTTCGGGTTGAAGTTTTGTCGAAGCAGTGCCAGGTCGTGATTGGATTCGACAAAAATAAAGTCCGCCTCCACAAAATGACCGAGCAGATTCTCCCATTCGCATAAGTCGGTGGCAATGACGATTTTCCTGTCCTGATGGAGGATTTCAAACCCGAACGTCGCACACCACGGCTGATGCGCCACCTCGAACGGACGAATCAGAAAATCGCCCACATCAAACACGTCATTGGCAAACGGCGCCAGCTTCAGCGCGCCAAACCGACGACCGCTGTAATGCTTGTCTTTCAACTGGCCCACACTGGCTTCGTGCAGCCGAATCGGCAGTGCCATCTGTTCAAGTGCCCGCAGCGGATAATAAGCGATATGGTCGCTGTGCGTATGCGTCAGCAATACAGCCGAGACGGGAACGCTGTCATTCAG
>DSDR01000203.1 GCA_011048645.1 Phycisphaerales bacterium | reverse complement strand
GTACGCGACGACGGACCAATGTGTTTGTTCCGGTCCCGACCAATGAATTTATCGACGGCGTCTTTGTGCCGAATGGTGAAACGGACCAGATTATTTCGTCGGCCGGCCATCGGTTTGCCGAGTGTCCGCCGACAAGCGGCTATTTCTTTGCAGATATCGTCAACACGCCTTCGTCCATCAGCCTTGCTGATATGGAAACGCAGTTCCCGCTTTTGCTGGGCGATGTGGATTATTCACAGGCGAACAATCCGTCGATTCTTTTGCATTCAAACGCCGGCATCACGTTTGACTTGAGCCGATTCCGTTCCCATTTTCCGGGAGCCGGGATAGCCCGCTTTCAAAGCGAGATCGGCGTCAGCGATTCGGCGCCGAAGTGCTACGGGGCGGATTTCTGGGTACTGGTGGACGGGCAGTTGCGATATCACAACGCCGAACCGATGCAGCGGGGCGATGTTCAAACCGTCTCCATCGAGATTAGTGAAACGGACCGTTTTTTGACGCTTGTCGTTACCGACGGCGGGAAGTATGACGAAATTGAAGATCGACACGGTATCGGATACGACTGGTGCGTATTCGGACATCCGTTTTTAATTTTGGAATAGAAACGATGACAGTCATTACGCTGGGTAATGGCTCAAGAAACAATAGTTATGTTTTTTCGGAGGATTTGTTATGAGAAAAACAATGTGGTTTATGATGGTTTTGGTGGGTGTGCTCGGGCTTGTTGCTCAGGCAGAAATCATCCGCTCAACGGATTACGGTGTAGGCGCCGATACGTATGTCGCCAACGACATCGGCAGTTTGAGTCCCGATGCCAATTTCGGGACCGAAAACCGAATGCGGCTGCGAAACAATTCCAATAACCGACTCCGCGTGGCCTATCTCCGGTTTGACCTCCAGGATGTTTTGACCGATCCGACCGGAGCGTATTTGATGTTCGAGACCACGTGGATGAAATCGGGCGGAAAAATCGTGGATGTGTACGGCCTGACGGATGAAAGCCTCGATACCTGGATTGAAAGCGGCGCCGGCGGCATCACGTTTAATACCGCACCGGGACTTGATCCGGCTGATCCGGGCCAACTGGTCCTTGACGAGTCCCGAACGACTTTTCTGGGCACGTTTCAAACCTCCAGTGAAGCGGCCCCGGTCATCCTGACGACCAATCCCCTCGATTTGGATTTGGCCGGGTTTATCGCATCGAAGACCAACGGTTTGATTACCCTGTTGATGGTCGGCCAGGACGATGAAACCGAGATTGCAACCAAGGAACACGATACGTATATGGCGCCGACGCTGGTTCTTCCCGACTCGAACGATATCGTTGCTCGCGCGTACGATCCCGTTCCGGCTCCTTATACGACTGTTTCCCCGAGTCTGGACGTATTGACCTGGACCAACCCGGATCCCAACAATCCCGGTGAGACGATTACGTGCGATGTGTATTTCGGCGCGACCGAGCCGAATGCGCTGCTGCCCAATTACGGGTTGGACCTGCTGGCTGCCGGCGTTACGGGCAATTCGGTTGCCTTGCCCCCGCTGGAGCAGTTCAAGACCTATTACTGGATGGTGAACATTCACGACAGTTCGTTTCCGGATCGAACGGTGCCCGGCTTCGTTTGGGTCTTTGATACGTTCAATGCCGCACCGGTTGTCAATGCCGGCGACGATCAGTATGTCTGGCTGAACAAGGCGGTTGTTTCGACCACCAGCGACGCCGATACCTACCTGCGCGACGACACGCCTCGCGGTGATCTGGGATTTATGGACATTCGCGGCGCTTCGTCGTGGGCCTTCCGAGGCTATCTGCGATTTGACCTTTCTTCGCTTTCGGCCATGGGCCCCGGTGAGATTGAAAATGTTTCTCTGACACTGACGAAAGTCGGCGGCGCGTCTCGCAATGACGCCGTGACCAATGACCGTTTTGCGCTGTACGGGTTAAACGACGTGGAAGGCAACACACCGCAGAACTGGAGCGAAGCCGGGCTGATTCCCGACAATGCCGGCGCGGAGTGGACCTTTCCGCTTGATCTGGAAAGCGGTCGCCTGACCAATCTGGATGATACGGTCGAAGGGATTACCGAAATCATTGACGGCGACGGCGGCGTCGGAACGACGATTACCGTTTCCGGCGAAGCGCTGGTCAATTTCCTCAAGAGCCGAATTGATGACAACGGTCTGGTGACGTTCGTCATTGCCAATCCCGCGACAAATGACAGGGGCTACGGTCTCGGTACCAAAGAAAATGACGATCCCGATAGTCGGCCGTTGCTGACGTTGACTTATACTCCCGATTCGGCGCCGAACGACGGAAACGCGGTGGTCACACTCAGCGCCGAGGCCACCGATGACGGACTGCCCGATCCTCCCGGGGCGATGACGTATAAGTGGACGCAGGTCAGCGGACCGGACGTGGAAATCGATCCCGATGACGTCCTTGAAACCCAGGTCGAACTGTCAGAGGTCGGCTACTATGTCTTCCAATTTGAGGCCGATGACGGCCAGCTTTCAGCCGCTGATACGGTTCAGATCTATGTCGGCTACGATGCGTGCGATGCGGCTCAGAACATGCCTGACTACACGCCGATCGCGTCCGACTTGAACAGCGATTGCTATGTGGACCTGCTTGATTTTGCGATACTGGCTTCGGAATGGCTGGATTGCAGCAGTTTGGATTGTCCATAAGTGAAACGAAAAACAACAGTTTTTTCGGCGGGCGGCGCTTTATGCGCCGCTCGTTTTTTTGAAAGGAAGGCAGCACAATAAATTCCAAAGAAGTGTTGAAACTTGCGTCGTTGGCGGTATATTTCTTTATAAATGTCATTTAATTGTCTTATTGGAGGTATTTATTATGAAATATATCGCCGTATGTTGTTGTGCTGCATTGATGCTGGGCTGTGCGGCCCGGGATACGGAACCGGAATCTGCGACCCGGACCAGTCCCGCCGAGTCCGAAGCGGCAGAGGAATCGGCGACGGCTCAGCGACCGGCCGATTCTGCACAGCAGACCGAGCCTGCACCGCCGCGGGTAAAGATGACAACTTCAATGGGCGTCATTTTCATTGAACTGGATTCCGAAAAGGCGCCCGTTACAGTCGAAAATTTTCTGTCCTATGTCAGCAGCGGGTTTTACGACGGGACGATTTTTCATCGGGTCATCCCGAATTTTATGATCCAGGGCGGCGGCTTTACGCCCGAAATGCAGCAAAAAACCACCCGATCACCGATTAAAAATGAGGCGTCCAACGGCCTGAAAAACCTGCGGGGGACCATTGCGATGGCGCGTCTGCCGCAGCCGGACAGTGCGACCAGTCAATTTTTCATCAATCATCAAAACAATGCGTTTCTGGACTACGCCGGGCCGGGCCGCGAAGGATACGCCGTGTTCGGCAAGGTCATCAGCGGGATGGATGTGGTGGATAAGATCGCCGCTGTGCCGACGCGGCAGGTCGGCCCCTACGGCGATGTGCCGGCTGAACCGGTAGTGATCGAGTCGGTGGAAATAGTCAATCCCTGACCAGCGGCGCCGTTAGACATCCACCACGCATTGCGCGCCCCACAGGCCATCGTCGCGCTGATAGACCTTCAGCTCCATATAGGTTGCGGCCTTGACGCCTACGGCGATGGTATGGCGGTCGGCGTCGAACGGCTCGCCCCATGCGCGCCCGGAAAGCCGTGTGCCGTCAATCTCGACCTCAAAACGCCCAAACACCATTTTGCGAACGTCCATTTCATAGACCAGCGTGTTAAGCCAGTCGGCAAATAACAAATCCAGGTCGTCGGCTTCGCAGTGCACTTGAACGCACGTGTCGGGTCGCACTGTATCGGGATCAAGGATGACCGCTGTCAGGGCATACGCTCCTTCGGCGAAGGCTTCGTCAATCGTCCGGCCTATTCCGCGAATTCCCACATCCGCTATATGCTGAAAATGTTCCCACATCGTGTGCCAACGGGTTCAATACAACGCGGCCTGAATCATATTGCCTGTTGCAGTCAAAAAGTTGAATTATAGAGAATAACAGATCAGAAACTTGGGGGGCGTCCCGGGATATAAGCCCGCCTGAACCACGTGTAATCTTCGATCGAGCCTGTCGCCGGATCGATCGCCGACCAGCCTTTTTCCTGAGCCTCGGCCATGTCACGGGTCTGCTGATCGACCCATTTCCGCCGGTCGGCGTGGCCGTCTGCAAAGACAAAGGTGCTGCTGTCATTGTGCAGGATCGCGAACGGATCGACCCACTGAGGCTGCCGGAGATTTATATTCCATGTACGATGATTCCAGCCGTAGCCGTCGGTCTCCTCCAGAAATACGATTTTAACCGAGGGATTGGAAAACTCCGATGTCTTTCTGATTTCGACCGTCATTTCGCCAGTCGGATCGTTGCTGCCGGTTGGCCTCAGGGATAGCGGTTTTCCGATAGAATAGGTGCGATATCCGCCGACCCACAAGCCGGGTGGGTTGGCGGTTTTGCTGTTGAGCGGATAGACCGCCCGGTTGAGGAACCGCTTGTCCGCAGGGCAGTTATAGGCTTTGGGGGCTTCGATGTACGGCCATAATGCGCCTTTTTGAAAACCGCGGACTTTGTCTTCGATGCTGTCGTTTAAGTCTTCGCCATTAGGACCCATCGGACGACCCACCCAGTTATGTACCCGAATCCCGTCGCTGTCTCCCCAAAAGGCGCGGTTATACACCGAATAGCCGGCGTTGTTTCCGCGTTCGTCGGAGGTGTCGCCGTCGATGATATAGCCGCCGTTGTCTTCAGCGAACAGCATCCAGGCCTTTCCCAACTGACTGATATTGGCCAGGCACACAGCGGCGGCTGCGTAACGTTTGGCATTTTGAAGCGAGGGGACGATGATACTCAACAGCAGGGCGACGATGGCAATGACCACCAGCAGCTCAATTAAGGTGAATGCTTTTGTTTGCGGCGAGTTTCTCATTGCAGACCCTTTCAAAAAATGTGGCCGGGCATTACGCTGACTCTTTAGTTTACACAAACCTCTATTGTATAATTGTCAAAATCGTCAACATTTGCGTTTTTTTTGAGATTTTTGTTGCGAAACAGCCGACTTTTATAAGGGTATTGACAAATGCGGCGTTTTGTGGTAATTTTCTGTCTTTTACTAACGTGTTCACAAGGAGGCTTTTGTGATACAAAAAGGGATCATTTTGGCCGGGGGCAGCGGCACGCGGCTCTATCCGGTAACCCAGGCGGTCAGCAAGCAGCTTTTGCCGGTGTATGACAAACCAATGGTGTATTATCCGCTGTCGGTTCTGATGCTGGCCGGGATTCGCGAGGT